>JARGFM010000047.1 GCA_029210725.1 Bacteroidales bacterium
AACAGATTTTCAAGACAATCAAAATTTCAAAGAACAAAGAGATTTATTTAACTCAAATATTTAACGCATCAGTAGTATTTTAGTATCTGGAGTTATGTAACGACATTATGTATAAAGGACCAACAAGGGTCTGGCCTGTATTTCGCTGGTATTACTTATAAAACCTCTGGCTTCCTAACACCATAGTCTTGCTTTCCGGGCGATCGGATCAGATTCAGGCACGTTTATTGCGTAATTTAGTGTCGTATTCACCCAAACATACATCTCATGAAAAAACTAACTTTGCTGATCGCGGCACTCACGTTTTCCTTCCATGTTTCTGCCCAGGATCCCATAAACCTTTTCGAAAACAGAAACGAACTCAATATTGGCTTTTTTAATGTCTTTGATCTGAATGCCGCCCATGACTTTGGTGTGGGTTATAAAATTTCAGGGGAACGAGGTGCACTCAGACTGGCCACCGGTTTCAACCTGAAAAGCTATGATAGAGATGGCGAAGACTATCAGTCAAAGGAGAAGTCATTTGGAATCTCCCCCCGGATTGGCTATGAGTTTCACCAGAATTTCAACCGGCTCCGGCTCTATTACGGGGCCGATGTGGTCACTTCATTTTACAAAGTTGTTAATGAAGTGACCTATCCGGTTATTGATCCCTATGAGACCAATATACAAACCATAAAGAGCAATGAGTATGGTCTGCGCCCGATCCTGGGATTAACCGTGTTTCTGAGCAAATCGGTATCTCTGTCGACCGAGACCTGTCTGAATCTATTGTTTTCTAAATCAATCCATGAGGATGATGATTCAAATCCTCACACTACCACCACCAAAGGTCTGAATATTGGACTTAGTCCGCTGGGAATTGTATCGATTAATTTTCATTTCTGACCGGAATGTGGATAAGCTGCGGAGCAGTGCAGTCAAACAATTATTACCTTTGTGTGGAATATTCTGTTTTACGCACAACTGTTTAAACCAATTTATATAAGATGAATATGAAAAAACAACTGCTTTCTAAAGTACTTTTTGTGGCTGTTGCCGCTCTTTTCCTGGTTTCCTGCAACAGCGGGAAAAAACCTGCAGCGGAAGCTGAGTCGCAGGCTGTTGTCGAAGCCACTCCCGATTTTCAGATCTCCCTGGCCCAGTGGTCCCTTCATAAGACCTATTTTGGCGGAGCCCCCGACTGGGCGGAGTTTGGAAGGCTGCTGATGGAAGATCCCGATGCCCTGCTCAAGGGGGAGATGGATCCCTTTGATTTCCCGAAAGTGGCTGCCGGATACGGAATTTACTGCATCGAGCTGGTGAATACCTTTTACTTCTCCAAGGCCAATGATATGGAGTACTGGGAGAAATTTAAGGCCCATTGTGAAGAGGCGGGTGTGACTGTGGGACTGATCATGTGCGATGCCCTGGGCAACCTGGGGGATGCCGATCCCGAAGTCCGCAAGGCTACCGTCGAAAATCACAAACCCTGGGTCGATGTGGCTGCCTTTCTGGGAGCAAAGACCATCCGGGTAAATGCCGCCGGAGAGGGTACTGCCGAAGAGGTGGCCACCCACGCGGTGGACGGACTCTCCAGGCTGGGTGAATATGCAGCCACCAGGGGGATCAATGTGGTGGTGGAAAACCACGGGGGTTACTCTTCCGATGGAAAGTGGCTCTCCGGGGTCATGCAGGAAGTGGGCATGGACAATGTGGGCACCCTGCCCGATTTTGGAAACTTTTACGAATATGACCGCTACCTGGGAATGGAAGAACTGATGCCCTATGCCAAGGGAGTCAGTGCCAAATCCAATGCATTCGATGCGGAAGGAAACGAGGCCAATATGGATTACCTGCGGATCATGAAGATCGTGAAGGACTCCGGTTTTAAAGGTTATGTGGGCATCGAATACGAAGGTACGGAGCTCAGCGAGGACGAAGGCATCAAGGCCACCAAGGCATTGCTGGAGAAAGTTTTTGCCGAGATTTAAAGGCTGATATTTTCAGGGCCGGCCCCGCCTGGCTGAAAGAGGGTTGCCTCACGCAACCCTGGCGCGGGGAGCTGCATCTTTTAGAAGATGAACAGAGCAATCGCACGATTCATGCTGCTGCTATTGGTGCTGGCAGGATGTGAAACGGAGAAGGATCCGGCGGAAGAACCGCTGGATCCTTCCTTGCTTCTGACCGATGGCTTTTGCCTGCTCTCCAAAAACCGGGTGGTCCTGAATCACTACGATATCGACTATTACGATTACAGTGCTCACCTGATCTACCTGAAGGAACCCCTGGACTTTGAGAAGGAGTTCACGGTGCCGGGGACCGCATCGGTTTATGCCGACAGCACCCGGATTTATGATTTGTCGCTCTTTTCGGCGGTAGCCTCCTATATCGTTTACGGTCCTTTGATTTTGGTCCCCCAGATCTTTTATCCCGATTTTGTCATAGCCCTCGATAAGATGTGGACCAGTCAGGAGCTGACAGAGGGGGCAGCCGACGAGCGCGAAGATCCGAGGATCGCGGAGGCCCTGGAAAAGTACGGGCAGTTCCGCCAGAGACTGGTCTGTGAGATCCGTTCGCTTACCTACACCTCGCCGGAGGATGTAGAGGTCAGACTGGAGCTGAGCAATCCGGATGAGGAAAGCTATTACTACCTGGACCCCGGAAAGATGGGAATGGGACTTTTTCACTATTTCACCAACGGACTGACCGTATGGGACCCGGCCTCTTCCCGGTACATCGATTCTGAAACAGAACCTGTCCAGCCCGATCCCTGGAACTCCTTCGATATGGAATGGATGTCGCTTCTGGAAGGGGGAAGCTCGGTAAGCCTTACGATAGACTATGGCCAGTATGGGGAGCTTCAGCCAGGAAGCTATGATGCCTTTTTCACGTTCCCGGGACTGCACCACCAGGTGGACCGGGGCGACCTGGATCAGCAGGATGGCCGGATCTGGCTGGGAGATATCGAGATGAGCGGCGCGCTGGTGGTCGAGTAGCCTTATTTCATATCAAAGGCCTGCTTCATCCCCTCGGTGGTGGTGTAGTATTTCACGATCATATTGGGGATTTCCCATTCCGGGAGGGTGCCCTTCAACAGGTAATCCAGGTACTTTTCGGTGACCTGGCCGAAATGGGCCTCATGCCCCGCTTTGTAATGTTCGGGAATATGCACCCGCCAGGTGAGCTCATCGACCTCCTCGATACCGATCCCGGGATATTTTTCCGCCACTTTCTGTACCCCGGCAATTAAGGCGCTGCGAAACGTTTCGGGCGACTCAATAAAGGTGGGCATGATATAGAGCGTGGGCTTATAGTCCTCGGTCTGACCCTGCCGGATGGTCAGTTCACAATTGGAGCCGCGCATGGTCGAGTAGTGCGTATCGCCGCTGCCCTCCGGTGCCTGGAAATTCCAGATCACCGAGACCCGGGCATGTATTCCTTTGATGGTGTAATTGATCTCGCCGTTGCTGTAAACGCGCAGGATGCTGCCATCCACATCCTTCTCCAGGAAGGAAGGGTAGGAGTCGAGTCCCGTGACCTTCCGGAACATCTCCCTGGTCAGGGCGGTGGTCCACCGTTTGGAAGAGGTGATCCGGATATCCTCTTTCCTGAGTACCTCGCCGGGAAAGGCTTCCCACTGCACCAGGTCCACCAGGTGGGTGGTCACATCCACGATCCCCTCTCCCTGCTGCTCCGTATCGAAGAACCAGGGGGGGCGTATCAGGGGCTCGCCCGAGACCAGCTTGGAGAAGTGGTGCACACTTTCCTTGGTGATGGCCGGAAGATTGGGGCTGCCGGTCTGCAGCTCCCCGAAGACTTCAGGCAGTTGGGAAAACTCCTTCTGCAGGAGGGTGGTGATCTCGTACCTTTCGGTCATCATATCATAGAGCAGTACTCCCTGCTCTTCGGCCGTGGCAAAGGCCTCCTCCAGCAGGGGAAACTCTTCGGGGGTGATGACCATGGGCTTGTCGGCCAGCACGTGGATCCCGTTCTGCACCGCTTTCCGGATGTACTCGGTTTTCCTGGCATTATTGCCCGAAACCACCAGGACATTGCCCGGCTTTTCGGTAAGCATCTTTTCCAGGAAATCGTCTCCGGTATAAACCTGCCCGCGCCAGGCCGTGGGATCTTCCTCCCGGGAGTTGTAGGAGCCGATCAGAGCCAGATAACTCTCCAGCTCCGGTCCCCCGGGGGCATAGACATAAACCTGCGGATCGACCGATTCGTACATGGTCTTCTGAACCAGCGCGGCATGGAAATGGCCCGGATCCAGGTTCATCAGCTTAACTTTTCCTTCCGGGGGGCTAAACATGGGACTGTTTTCCTGTGTGTTGGTTTCGGATTGGTTCCCGCTGGTGCAGGAGGCCAGCAGAAGAAGCAGGGCCCCTGTGGCAGTGATCGTATTGGTTTTCATGAAAGCGTTTTTTTTGCATAAGTAATCAGAGAACGAAATTGGTGCCGTAAGGATAGCGCTGGGGCCTTTCCAACAGGTCGTTGGCGCGGTCGTTATCCAGGAAACGTTCATGCACGGGATCCCAGTGCAGCCTGCCATCCATCTTCATGGCGATATGACTGACCAGGCAGGCCGAGCAGGAACGGTGCCCCACTTCGACAGGGGCCACCGGCTCCCTGCGTGAGCGGATGGCATTCAGCCAGTCGTGATGCTGCTCCGGGGCCTTGTAAAGCTGGATCCGCCCGGGGTCCGTCAGGGGCTCCAGGAGCCTGGGGTTGCTGGCATCCAGGGCCTTCAGCACCGTTTCCGCCTGGGCGGGATCGGAGGCAGTGACCGCCTCATTGCCGCGGCTCACAAAGATCCAGCCTTCACTTCCGTAAAACTTTACCCCGTTGGGAAAGGACCCGCTGACCTGCATCCTTACCCCGTTGGCATAACGGGCATGCACCATAAAATCGCCATGCACGTCCCAGAGTCCGGAAGAGGGAAAAGTGGCCTCCGCCTCTACTTCGACCGGACCGGTGTATTCGGTTCCCATGGCCCAGTGGGCCGTATCCAGGTGATGGGCCCCCCAGCCGGTGATCATCCCGGCGCCGAACTGTTCGCAACGCAGCCAGCCGGGACGGGAGAGGTCCAGCTGCGGATGCACCCGTTTCTCGGTATAATATTGTTGCGGAGTGGATCCCAGCCACATATCGTAGTTCAGGTTCTCAGGCACCGGCATGGGAAGCTCTTCCTCGCCTCCGGGATCGCCGGGCAGACCGATCTCGATTTTCTCCAGCTCTCCGATGCGGCCGTTGCGAACCAGTTCGCAGGCCTGGTGAAACTGGGGCCAGGGCACCGTGCCACGCTGCTGGCTCCCCTGCTGGAAGATGACTCCGGTCCGGTGCACCAGGTCGCTCATTTGCCGGCCCTCCCGGATGGTAAGTGAGGCCGGTTTTTGCAGGTAGATATCCTTGCCGGCCAGGGCCGCCTCCATGGCACACTGGGCGTGCCAGTGGTCTGGGGTGGAGATGAGCACCGCATCAATGCCCGGATCCTGCAGCATCTCCCGGTAGTCCTGGTAGACCGCCACATCGGTATAAGCGGCCTTCCCTCTTTCGGCATAGAACTGCCCGATCCACTCCCTGCCCTGACGGGCCCGGCGGATATCCACATCGGCCACCGCCACCCCGACGGCCATCTCGTGCCGGAGGGTTTCGGGAAGGTCATGGGTTAAAGCGATCCGGCCGGCCCCGATCTGCCCGATCCGGATCTTGTCGGAAGGAGGGTTCTTACCCAGCACATGAGATGGGATGATGGTGGGCATCGCGATGGTTCCGGCGCTGACAGCGGCGCTGTTTTTCAGGAATGTTCTTCTTTTCATAGCTGTGGTCTTTATTGAAACTCGTTCCAGTATTTCCCGGCGGTCTGGGTGGTGATGCTGCCGTCAAAAACCACCATCCGGTATCTCAGGGTATATTCCTTCCCGGGCTCCAGGACCCATTCCCGGTGACGGATGGGACAGAACTCAAAGAACATATTTTCCCTGCCCTGGTTGCTGTCGGGGGGCCACATCCGCATGGGTTCGGGATGGGCCCGGTTTTCGGGGTGACTCAGGAAAAGGATGCCCGAGCGGCCCTCCGGCACGGCAGATTCCCCCTCCACGATAACCCAGCGGGCCCGGGTGGCATCTGCATCGGACCAGGTTTTTCCTTCCGAGGTGAGGACCGTCGCATTTCCGGGATTCCATTTTTCAGTGCCCCGGTAGCCTAGTCCGCCTCCGTAACGGTATGCCTCCAGGGTGATCCCGCTCTCCAGCGGGGTACTGAGGGTGGTAAGAAGGTCCACCATATAGGCAGGACCCTCCAGGTTTTGCACCGTGACCTTCCAGATCTCATTCATGGCCACCCCTTCGCTTCCGTCCTCCCGGAAGTAGATGTGCTCCTGCCTGACCCGGAAGCCGGCCAGATTCTCCCCCTCGATCTTTTCCAGGTATCCGGCAAAACGCACGGTACCCTGTTTTTCGCCCAGGTTCCAGAAGTCGACCTGCATATCGCCAAAACGGGTCCGGGTCCAGGGGTTCCAGATGCCGTAGTGGTGCCAGTGGTCGGGGGGCTGAATCCGGGTGAGACGCTCCCCTCCGGGCGAGCGGAGAGGATGAATGTAGGCCGACCTTTTATAAACCTCCTCCACCCCCTGGGGAGGCAGGGTTTCCGAATGCACATAGCTAAGCACGGGCTGATTTCCGATGTGGATGGTGGTTTCATTTTCCTCGCAGGAGAGCCGGGGGCCCTTTGGCCCGGAGGGAGCCTGGAGGCCCAGGAATCCGGCAAGCAGGAGGCAGATCTGAAGGTTCATGGCGCAGCTTTCAGGGTTTGTAGGTTTTGACTGTTTCGATAAATATAGCCAGATTTCCGGAAGGAACCCCCGGGGGCATGCCACCGCCGCAGGAGAAGATGACCCGCGAGGGATCATCCAGGCCTTTCAGGAGCTGAAGGGCCGACTCCCTGACCCCGGCTTCCGTCCCGGAGGCCAGCACATCCCGGGGGGGAATGTTACCCAGCATGGCGACCCGGTTGGCGGTCAGCTCCTTCAGCAGGTTCAGATCTGTATCATACCCCATGTTAAAGAGATTGACCCCCATTTCCGGCAGGTGGCGCACCGATTCCATGCAGCCGGCGTCGTTATGCAGAAACTTCACGGAACGCGGAGGGGCGTAGAGCTCTTTGAAATAGGGAAGCCCAAACTCCAGGAACTGTTCCTCGCCCATAAAGCCGATGAGATCGTCCAGCAGCAGGATCCCGTCGATGGAAGGGAAGAGTGTTGCCTGGTGCTTGTGAAAGCCTTTCAGGTACTCCGTGATTTTGCGGATCAGCAGGTGTGTCTCCTCCGGATGGGTCATCATGGCCATCAGGAATTCGGTGGCTCCCATCAGGTAAGAGGCGATATTGAGCGGTCCGCGTGAGACGGAGAAGCGGATCTTGTGTCCGGCCTCTTCGATGGATGGCTGATTCAGTTTTAGCCTGTTGAGCATCAGGGGTCCCAGTCCGTCCTGAAGCGGATCGGGTACCCGGAGCAGGGCGATCTCTTCCGGGGAGCTTATCGGGGGGAAGGCGTGGGGGAACTCGTTTTGAGGGAAGGCCGGGCGCGCCCCAAAGGCCGTGGGTTCGCTGCACATGCCATATTCGGCCCAGAAACCGGGCAGAAAGATGGCGTCGGGAAAGCTTTGAATGGCCTTCAGGTTGGCTTCCAGCCAGAGCCGGTCGCTGGAGTAATAGTCCAGGATATCGATCCCGTACCAGTTGGGCAGCCAGGGCGAATCGATGATAAAGCCCACAGGCAGGGGGGAGAGAATTTCCCCTCTGATTACTGCTTTCAAATCGTCCCACTGTTTATCGGTCATAGCAACTGGCTCCGGTTCTCGTAGATTTTCTGAACCGCATGGATGATATCGTCCATATCTTTCCGGCCGGCCAGCAGCATGTTCTGGTAGAACCAGACCGCCTCCAGGGTCAGCTGGTCGTTGTCGGGCAAATTATGTAACTCTTCCCGGTACCTGTTGAGCCGCTCCCTTGAAAAGAGGCGCTTATATCCTTTGGAGCTGATCGCCTCTTCGATCAGTCCATCCAGATACTGCTGTCCGTATCCTTCCCCGCAGGGAATTCCCTCGGCCCGGAGGGCGGCAATGAATTTATGCCTGGCCAGTCCGTCCCAGTGCTCCTTTTTATACCGGAAAGGGTAGAGGTGACAGGCCGGACGCGTGGCTCCGTCGGAAAGCCTGTAAGGCACAATCCCGGGAATCTCCCTGAGCCTGGAATCCAGGTAGAGCGCATTCTCCAGACGTTTGTCCGCATCGCTGCGCGCCCTGTCCATCTGGGAGAGAAGCAGGCCGGCCTGGACCTCCGTCATTCGCTTGTTGGAACCGCGGACGGGATTTTCGCCCATCCCCTTCATGGACAGGCCGTGGGGCCGGCCGCAGTTGTGGTAGGCAAAACAGCGGTCCATCAGGGCATCGTTGTTTCCCGAAATGGCTCCTCCTTCGCCGGAAGGAATGTGCTTGGAGTTCTGGAAAGAGAAACAGCCCAGGTCGCCCAGGGTGCCGCACATTTCACCTCCGTATTCGGCCAGCCAGGCCTGGCAGGCATCCTCGATCACCGGAAGCTGATGCTTCCTTCCAATCTCCAGGATCCGGTTCATGTCGGCCGGCAGTCCGCATATGTGAACCGGCAGAAGGGCAGCGGTCCGTTCATTGATCTTCTCCTCGATTTTAAGCGGATTGATAGTGAAGGTATCCGGATCGGTATCGGCAAATACCGGCAGGGCTTTCTGATTGAACACCACGTTGTAGGTGGCGATAAAGGTGAAGGGAGAGACAATGACCTCATCCCCGGCATCCACTCCCAGGGTGTGCAGGGAAGTGATCAGGGCGGTGGTACCGCTGGCCGTGGCGATCACCCGCCTGGCCCCGATAAGCTCCGCATATTTTTTTTCGAACTCTAGGCATCTGGTCCCGTCGCCCCGGTACCAGTTTCCGCTCCGGAGCAGCTCCAGCATAGGCGCCTCGGCCTTTTTGTCCCAAATGGGCCAGGGTGGCCATTTGCTGCTTCTTACAGGAGTCCCCCCTCTCAGGGCCAGTTCAGAGCTGGTTCCCCTGATGGTTTTTGCAAACAGGGGAGAGGAAAGCATGGCCGCAGCGATACCCGCAGAGGTGCTGCTAATAAATCTTCTTCTGGTCAGCTTGTTCGTTTTCATTAAAGAAGGGTTTAAACGATTTCAATCTGAAAGCTTTTAAGCAGTCCCAGCACGAAAGGCAGGGAAAATTTAGCTCCCCGGATTCGGTTATTTTCGGGATCGATGGAGTAGTTGAGCGCCGTGGAGAGGTTGGCCCTCTCCAGGTTGGTATGGTCGAAGGTGGCATTCAGCAGGTCACATTGATCCAGAATTGCATTTTTCAGATCACATTCGGTAAAGTCCACCTCCTTCAGCGAGGTACTTTTAAAGACCGTGTGATTCAGTTTCACCTGGAAGAAGGAGGCGTGATCAAGCAGACAATCCTCGAAGCGTACCGTCATTCCCAGCTGGTCACAATCCTCAAAACGGAGCCCCAGCATTTTACACTCCTTAAAAATGGTCTCATGGAAAGAGCATTTTAAAATTTTTGCATTGCTCAGATCGCATCCGGCAAAGCTGCAGTCCAGGAAACGGATCCCGGAGAGATCAGAAGCTGCAAAATTGCAGTCTCTGAAACTGCAATTTTCATAATTGCCTTTGGGCAGCTCCGTTTCGGTATAGTCCTGCCTGGAGAAAAGTTGCTGCTCGATGTATTCCTCGTTCATAGGGATGTATTTGGTTCTGCTGCTCCGGATTCATCTTACTAAAGATAACCAGAATCTTTCATGATTCAATATCCTCACCAGGCAGTCTATATGCACAGGAAAGAGAAAGGGCAAAGAGGAGCGCAACAGGGTCTTTTTCATGGGTATGAGCTTAACTCATTTTAAGATAGAAAAAAATATTACAAGCTACCTGCCGGCTGTTTCCAGTACCATGCGATGGAGGCGAGGATCAGTGCTTCACCGGCACCAAAGATCCACCAGGCAAAGCGCAGGGGAATATAGGCAGTGGCCGCCTCCAGCACCTCGGGGTTTTTCACCTGCAGCATTTCAAGGAGGGAAAAGTGGGTCAGCATATGCTGGGAGTAATCCAGGACAAAGCCAAAAATCAGGATCAGGGAACCCAGAATGAGTCCCGCCCAGATTTTACCGGGAATGCGGCTTTCCAGGCCGCGACCGGCCCTAAGCAGGATCACCATGGCCAGCAGGATCATGCTCAGGGAGACCAGCACCGGCGAAAGAACCGGTCCGGTCCAGGTGGTGGGGATCAGGAAAAGCACATCCCAGGTCATCAGCGACTCCGGCCAGCCCAGCAGCAGCCAGAGGAATACATAGTAGAAGATGTCCCAGATGGCAAAGCTGTAGATAAACCAGGCGAAGCCTGTACTGAAGCTCCTTCCCGCCAGGACCCCGATACTTATCAGCATGACCAGGGTGGCCACCTCCCGGAACAGTTCGGTCAGGGCCAGGTTTACCGGGATGGGGGAGAGAGGAAATGCAAATCCCCCGGGGTAGAGGATTTCGCGCATATAAACCACCACGGCACTTTCCAGGAAGCCCATGGCAATGGCAAAGGCGGTGACGATAAGGATCAGACGACCAAACTTCATGTTTTTGGATATTAGCAACTTTCAAAATTTATCAGGGAGCCAGCCACAGCGGCAGCACTCCCGGTTTTATGTCAAACACCGTGCTGCCCAGCAACCAGGTGACCAGCACCACGGCCAGGATGCCCAGCATATTCAGGATAAACCCGGTGCGGGCCATGGTGGCGATCTTTATCCGGTTGGTTCCGAAAATAATGGCATTGGGCGGAGTGGCCGTGGGCAGCATAAAGGCCAGGGAGGATGCCAGGGTGGCCGGGATCATCAGAAGCAGGGGGCTGTTTCCGCTGCTGATGGCCAGGCTCGCAAAGACCGGCAGCAACATCTGGGTAGAGGCCACATTGGAGGTGAGTTCCGTCAGAAAGGACATCAGGGTCACCACGGCCAGCAGGATCAGGTAGGGATGCACCCCTTCGGTCCAGAGCAGCTGCTCCCCGAACCAGATGGCCAGTCCGCTCGACTGAAAGCCCAGTGCCAGGGCAAACCCGCCCCCGAAGAGCAGAACAATGTTCCAGGGAATCCGCTGTGCGGTCCTCCAGTCCATGATCCGTTCTTTTCGGTCTTTTCCTGCCGGAACGATAAAGAGAAGAATGGAGATAAACATGGCCACGGTGCCGTCGTTTATGTAATCCGGGGTATGGAAGAGTTGGGCCCATCCGGGGATGCTTACCTTGCTGAAGGTGATCCCGGCCCGGGTGATCCAGAGGAAGGCCAGCAGCAGGAAGAGTACCAATACGGTGCGTTCTTCGCGACTGGAAGGCCCCAGTTCCCGGTAGGCTGTGCGGAAGTGATCACGGTCAATACCCTTCCACTTCTTTTCCGGTCTGAAGCGAAGGTGTATTAACAGCCAGACCATCACCAGCATCACTGCCGAGATGGGCAGTGCAAAGACCATCCAGCTGGTAAAAGATATATCCGGAGCTCCCGGATAGAGGAGCGTGAGAATGCGGGGACAGACCAGGTTGGTCGGGGAACCCACCAGGGTCGACATTCCGCCGATGGAAGCGCTGTAGGCTATGGCCAGAAAGAGTCCCGTGGCGTAGCGGGTGACCGATTTGCCCGAAAGGGTTTCCTCCAGACTGACCACGATGGACATCACAATGGGGATCATCATCATGGTGGTGGCCGTGTTGGAGATCCACATAGAAAGGAAGGCCGAGGTGGCCATGAAGCCCACCAGGATCCGGCCCGGGCTCACCCCGATCAGCATCAGCAGTTTCAGGGCGATCCTCCGGTGCAGGCCCCATCGCTCCATGGCCAGGGCCATCATAAATCCACCCACGTAAACAAAGATGATGTGGTTCATATATACCTCGGAGACCGCTTTCCCGTCCAGGACCCCGAAGGCCGGGAAGAGGACCAGCGGAACCAGTGCCGTAACCGCCAGGGGGATGGTTTCGGTGACCCACCAGATGGCCATCAGTGTGGCAATGGCCAGGGTGGTGGACACTTCAGGCTTGCCCGGTTCCAGGTCCGTGAACAGGATGATCAGCAGGAAGGCAGCGATGCCCAGGAAAAAACCGGAGTACTTTTTTTGCACGCGGACCAAAGCCATATACAAGTATACTAAGATATTGACGAAGTGCCTGCATGTACCAGGATTAGATTATCCGGATAGATGAAAATCCGGCAGCCGGTCTTTGTCCAGATACCAGCATATCGGCTTCCGTGCGGAGCCGGGTTTTTTGTGCTTCTTTCCTGGTTCCCGGTAATATATCCGGACTGATCAATCCTGGACTAAACGTGGACCGGTCATCCTGGCAGGGAACAATTACTGAATGGTAAGAGCGATCCCGAACCGGTAGGGACTCATGATGTGATTGCGCGCGCTCCAATCAGCAATTCCAAACAAATCTGTGTATTCTGTGGCGACCACAGGCGACGCCAGGTCTCCAAAAATGGTTAATTTCCCAATGTCGCCCATCAGAAGATCGATCCCGACCTGGTAGGTAATTCCGAACTGTCCCTTGGAATACTCTCCGTATGTGCCGTCGCGTTCAGCGGTAAGGAAGTTTGCATTTACTGAAAAAATTCCGGGAGCTATACCACCCCAGAGTCTGTATTTTTCGCCGGGATATACAAATCTCACTGCAGCCCTTATGGAAACGGCATCAAAGAAGTACTTTACATCAGCGGGAAAAACTCCAGTTTCATGAGATCCGGTTTCCACTAAGACCCAACCCCCGCTGGATGCTTCACCCTCGAAGGCTACATCGGCACTCTTCCTTCCCATCTCCCCAAGCAGGCCAACCTCCATATTATTCGTCACAGGATAAAGTATTCCAAATCCGAAAAAATAGCCTCCTGCCATAACGGCATCCCCGCTGGATTCAACTGTGGAAGAAACAGGATTACAGGGAAGAGAAACCCAGGAAGGATACTGGATCCCTCCAGATACAATAAATGCGGATTTTTTCTTTGCTGCAATAGCCTGAGTTGCAGATGACGCAGTATCAGCGGTCTGACTGTAAACCATAAGCATAGTTGAAGCCAGGACCAGAAAGGTAATCAGTATCTTTTTCATTTCTTATTGTTTGGGGTGCTGGAAAATCAGCGCTAAATATAGCTGAAAAATATGACATTGAAAAATACCTGGAAAAAGGGTAACATTGTTGAAACATTACTTCCGAAAAACCGGGACAGTTGAATTATTTGAGGAATATTCTGAAGGTTTAAAAGACCTGGACGGGTTCATCTTCATCCCGCATATACGATATTCATCCCCCAGGACACGTCACTTATCCCGGGCCTTTTACAGTTTATACCTCCTTAGGGACAGCGGTCCCCTTTATTTTTAACAGCTGTCAGAAGGTGGTAATTTGCATGGAAATTTAAATTCCACGCCATGAATATCTTACTGGTCAGTCCGTTCATCCCCGACACTTACTGGAGTTTCAGGCATGCTTTGAAATTTGTTTCCAAAAAAGCCGTCAGTCCCCCGCTGGGATTGCTGACTATTGCTTCCATGCTGCCTGCCGCCTGGAAGCGCAAACTGGTCGATTTAAATGTTCGCTCCCTGAAGGATTCAGAGATTGAATGGGCCGATTATGTATTTATTGGAGCCATGTCGGTTCAGGCCGCATCGACCTCCCAGGTGGTTGAAAGGTGCAGGAAACAGGGCAAGATAATTGTAGCCGGAGGCCCTCTTTTTACGGGCGACCCGGAGGCCTGGTCGCATATCGATCACCTGGTCCTCCAGGAGGCCGAGATTACATTGCCCAGGTTCCTTGCTGATCTGGAGACGGGCCATCCCCGGAAGATTTATCAGACCGAAGAATTTGCGGATATTCAGAGTACACCACCTCCCGATTTTTCCCTGATCAATGTCTCCGATTATGCTCAGGTGAGCCTTCAGTATTCGAGGGGTTGTCCCTACGACTGCGAGTTTTGCGAAATTACCGCCCTGCTTGGAAGGAAAGTCCGCCTGAAATCCACCCGGCAGGTGATTCAGGAGATGGATCTTATCTATCAGACGGGATTCAGGGGGAACCTCTTTTTTGTGGATGATAACTTCATCGGGAACAGGAAACGTCTGAAGCAGGAGCTTCTTCCGGCCATTGGCAACTGGAACCGGGAACGGAAATATCCCTATACTTTTACCACAGAGGCCTCCATCGATCTTTCTGACGATCCCGAATTACTGAGTGCCATGGCTTATGCCGGCTTTGAAAAGGTTTTCGTGGGTATAGAAACCCCTGATGAGGAGAGCCTGAAGGAGTGCAATAAATACCTGAACCAGGGGCGGAACCTGCTGGAGAGTGTGGAAAAAATCCAGGCGGCTGGTATTGAGGTCTCGGCGGGATTTATTGTGGGATTTGACCATGATACTTCCGGGATATTCCAGCGGCAGATCGATTTTATTCAGCGCAGCGGGATTATCACAGCCATGGTGGGATTGCTGAATGCACCCAGCCGGACCAGACTGTACAAGCGACTGAAGGAGGAGGGCCGGATTCTCTGGACACACGAGGGAGACAATACCAACTACAGCATGAATTTTGTTCCAAAAATGAAACAGGAGCTTCTGCTCGAGGGCTACCAGAAAATCCTGGATAATATTTACTCCAGCAAAGCCTATTACCTGCGGCTGAAAGGCTTCCTGACAAACTTCAAACCCCGGTCAGTGGCCCGCGCACGCCTCAGTAAAGAAAACATGCTGGCCCTGCTGCGCTCCATCTTCTATCTGGGAATCGTGGACCACAGCAGATTGTACTACTGGAAACTGGTTTTCTGGAGCCTGAGCCGGCGTCCGGATGTCTTCCCCCTGGCAGTTACTTACAGCATTTACGGCTACCACTTCAGAAAGGTGTACCGGATCGATACCTAGCGTGAGTTTATCACGAATTTCAATTTAAACAATTTCTTCAAGAGTTGAACGGGCTGAATATCAGTCAGATGT
>JARGFM010000048.1 GCA_029210725.1 Bacteroidales bacterium
TGCGGAGCAACGGACAATCGTCAGTACTCAGGGCCGAGAAATAATGTTTTATTAAATGACTTTTTCAGCAGACCCTAGTTAACTAACCTGCCCTGGGCTGCGGTTAGTGTTTTTCCATATTCTTTTGTATCTTTAACTTGTGTTGAACATACCTTAAAGGTACGAAAATCATGTTTTTCGATGCCCCTGAAAACCTCGAGTTTTCAGGGGTTTTATCAACAATCTGTTAATCTGTCAAAGTAGAATATAATTACCAAAATAGTTGTTCTGGGCATTGTAGCCACTCTGTGCCATGATGTTACCGTGAAATCCTTCCGGGGCGCTCTTCATCTTCATATTTACTGCTCCGGAAACCGTATTGGCTTCCATATCGGGGGTAATCGCTTTGAATACTTCAATCCCCTGCAGGGAAAATTGTGAAAGGCCGCCCAGTCCGGCGCTTCTTTCTGCTCCTTTATTTGAAGGCACCTCTATCCCGTTAAGCAATACAGTATTATACATGGGGGCCATTCCCCGGATAACCACATCATTGGCTTCTCCACCGGAGCGTGTAACCGAAATGCCCGGAAGGCGCCCGATGGCTTCAGCAGCATTGGCATCGGGGTTTTGAATAATCCGGTCTGCCGCCACCACGTTCTTAATGGTCAGCGAGGAGAGCTGCTGGTTAATGGCAGCCATCTGTCCTTTGGCCTGTGTGGTAACGATCACCTCTTTCAGATCCATGGTATGGTTCTGCATGCTCACGTTGTGGATCACCGCACCGCCTTCAGGCACATTTACAGTCTTTGTATCACTATCATAACCCAGGTAGATCACATTCAGTTTATAGGTGCCGGCCTCCAGACCGGTAATGGTATAATCTCCATTTTCAACAGTAACTGTTCCGATCTGCGCCCTCAGGGCTTCCGGCTGTCCGTTGATGAATTTGTGAGTGATCACCACGTTGGCATAGGCGAGAGGAGCCCCATACTGGTCGGAAACCCTTCCTGAAATTGTCCCTGTAGCATACACATATCCCGTACTGAAAATAGCCGTTATGAGAATGGCAATCTTCAATTTCCAGTTCATTTTCATATACATTTTCCGTAGTTTCTCTGTAATTTTGGTTTGACACCATTGGATCGATCTGCTCGTTCAAAATAAAATTATCCTTCGTGTGCATAAAACGCAATTCACAAAATGACACTTTATTTGCACGTAATGATACAGTCTTTTTACTAAGGAGCGTGAACAGGGAGCAGATGCCAAGGTGATGGAAAACGATGATGCGGTTTTACCTTGTTCGTTCATCCAAATTCTGAAAAATCCCGGGTTAATTTATGCCATTGCTTCAAAACGGCAAGGTCAGAAAGTGGCTGATTTCATACTGGCGATCATATGTTCAACGGTTTCGACAGAAATATCCGCCTGCAAGATATGGGCCGGAGCTATGAGGTAGCCTCCGCCTTTTCCCATAATGTCAGCCCGCCGGTGGATCTCCTTTGTAATGGCTTCTTTGTCCCCGCCGGGAAGCAGGTTCTGCTGATCGATTCCGCCAAAGAAATTGATACGTCCCGCGTATTTATCCATCAGCTCATGCGGATCACTTCCTGGCAGGTTTGGTTGTACCGGATTGAAGATCTCAATACCCATTTCAATGAAGTCATCCAGAAGCGGGGCAACCGCACCATCAGAGTGCATGATGATCATCACCTCGGGGTTCCTTTCTTTCACTTTTTCGATCATGCGTTGATGGCGTGGTTTAAATACCTCGCGCCATTGATCCGGAGAGATCAGCGTGGAGGTCTGGCTCCCCAGATCCTCTCCGAACCAAAGTGCTTCCACGCCGGCATCTACTAGTTGCAGGGCCAGACCGGTGGTAAATTCCTCCACCTTGTCGTTCAGTTTCTCGAGCCAGGGTTCCTCCATCATCAATGCCAACAGGTACTTTTCCATTCCGGTCAGATGCCAGGCCATCTCGAAAAGAGACAACTCCACATCGCCTATGATGAAGTAATCCTGACCGAAATTTTCGATATCTCTTTTGGCTTTTTCAAAGCGGCCGGAAGCATAGGGATCGGGCATGGCGTAGGCTTCAATATCCTCCACCGAGCTGACTTCTTCAAGGGGACATTTCACCACCTCAACGTAAAGAGGGGTGGGTTTCATATGCATCCCGAATTCATTCCTGGTAATATCTCCTGAAACCACTTTTGGATTAAAACCTAAGGCAATGGTTCCTCCTACCACCACGCAGTCACTGCCCAGTCGAGTCCGAATCTCATTGGCCGAGATCCGGTAGGTAAGATCCTCATAATAGGAGAGGGCGTAGTCCGGTTTGATACCCAGTTTCTTGCCGAACGCATCATTCAGTTGTTTACACAGGTCAAATTGCAGCGGCATCCTGTCCGGCACCCCGGGCAGCTTGTGAAATGCGGTAAGTACTCTTTCTTTTGATGTCATGATTTACCGTTTTTTGTGCTTGAATTATTCGATTCATTCAATGATTAGTTTCCTGGTGATGATTCCGGCGACATTCCGGAGACGTACAATGTACAATCCCGCATTCCACCCACTCACATTAAACCCTGTAGTGCCTGACTCAAGAGAGGCGTTGAAAACCACTTTCCCACTCATTGTGAGGATCTCAACGCTGGTCCCTGCAGGTACTTCTATATGAAGCAGCTGATTAGCCGGATTGGGATAAATGAAGGGGACGAAAGCTTTCTTCGGATACATACCAGTGGTGGTGAAATTTTTCGGATAAAGCTGCTTTTGAGAGATCACTTCGCGCCTCTGGCTTGGACTTTCCCATTCCAGTTTGATTTTACCGTCGCCCTGTGCGTTGGCATAGTCCAGGATCAGTGGAGTTTTTTCACCGGCAGACAGTTCTAGCTTTACATCCAGGGTCTGGTTGGAATGATTTTCATTGAAAGCGTCAAACAGCAGTTCACCTTCAATCCACATCCTGGCCTTATCATTGAGCGTAAGGCTTAGGGCGTATTCTTCAGAAAAAAGGGGTTCAATGTATCCCTGCCATTTGGCGTTCCAGAAGGAAGTGTTTGCCCCACACCCAGGTGACTCCCCTTCAGCCCATTCATGGTCCAGGACAGGATCCACTTCGGAGCAGAGAGAGTCGGTAAACCAGCCCCGGCCTCCTGCCATCCCGTTATAGAGTGTGCGATAAAGGCCTGTTCCGCTACCCGGCTGAACGACTGCTTTTCCCGTGAAAACAAATTTATCCAAAACCAGGCCGCCGGTGACGCTCTCTGCCAGCACCCGGAGCACCTGTTTCCCGGAATTCAGGATTACTTCGAAGTTTGCCGTGTCCCAGCTTTCCTTCGATCCAGTTTCCGGAAGCAGAAGCTCTTCATACAGCGGACGGTCATTGATCAGCAGGGAGATCGTCTGGTCTGCCGAATCGGCTGCATAAGTGAGGTCCACTGAAAAAATTCCTATGGAGTTCACATTAACGGTATATTCCAACCATTCCCCGCTGGCGATCTCCGTGAGGTAAAATTCATTCTCTCCTTTACTTGCGATATCTGCAGATACGTCCGTTCTGTATGCACCCCCGCTGTTTCCCAGGGAAACATCCACATAGGCCACCCCTGCACTTCCCAAGTCAAAGTCCTCCAGTTCGATGATCCCGGGAATATTCAGTTCCTTGTATGGTGACTGTTCGACTACATTTACCGCTGTTGTACTAAAACTATAGCCAAAGCGGCGATCCGGGGCGGCATCGCCGTCATTGAAGAAACAGCTGATGTCTTCCAGGTGCTGAGGATTGTCTGCCCATTTGAAGTAAAATTCAGGAATTTCGGCGGATAGTAGCAGGTCTGCCTTCAGGATACTGATTTCCATCTGGTTGCCTTCACGGCAATAGGGGATGCTGATGGGATTCCCCCAATCAAGTCCGTTCCACTTTAGCAGCGTAGTCCGTGAAGCTGTTTTCTCGCCCCGGTTGACCACATAGTCATATCCTTCCCAGCCTGTCCCGTTTCTCCGGTCGGCATCAATGAAAAGGAGCATCCAGTTGGAATCATCCGGCGCTGTTATATCATAGACTGTTTTCACATAGAAGTAAAGACTGTCATTATCGTATGCAACCTTGGAACTCATGATATCGTTCCTGCCCGTTTCATTGGAATAGTGCAGACCGCCGTAGCCGTTGTGGTTCCGGTGCCGAGCGTCACCAATGGCGTCCAGGAATTCGTTCTCCACCTGTTCCCAGTCACTGAAGGCCTGGTCCACGCTGATATCACTGGTACCCACCTGCAGTTTGTGTTCGCGGATCCCCTTGTAACGCCGGATGTTCTGAACCATCTGCATGTAATAATTATCCCTGTACCCATCTTTCATGGGCTGAATGGCCCGGTTGAATTCTGCGTTGTACTGGTCGACGAAATAAAAAGGACTATTCCTATTCATAAAGGGGAAGGTGCCGGTTTCAGGATGGAACTTTCCTGCCGACCATTCATTCCAGTCGTTTATGTAGAGGAAATGGGGATCCGACGCAATCGCCTCCTCCCAGCGGTCCTGAAAATAAATGCCATAGGCTTCGGGATTTGTGACCGTCTGGTCAAGCCAGGGCACATAAGCAGAGACAGGCATATCATATTTGTTCAGGACAGGTTCGCCGGTTTCCCTTCTCCAGGATTTTCCCACCATGGACAAAGGGTGCTGGGCAGGGCAGACCGCAGCCTGTTCATTGATGCCATTATGTGTGGCGATCAGTTCATCCGGTTCCAGAACTTTTACGTTTTCGTTATGAAGATCATAGCCAAAGCTCCAGTTATCCTCGGTTCCCACATAACGGGTTCCGCTACCCACCGGCCATTCGTAATAACCCCACCACATGTTTCTGTTAGTGAAGAAATCCTTAACTTCCTGGGTATAGTCCGTATAAAATTCCTCTGTATAGTAGGGATCTCCGAAATTCGGATTGTCCGGATTGGTGACGGCATCCGGATCGTAATAGGGATTCGGGTTGTTATATAATGGATCGGGGTTGGCATTGTATAGCAACAGGGGTTTTCCTTCCCAATAGAACCAGAGATCCTTATACAGTTCTGACCTGTAGAACCAGTCATAGAGATCCTGAACTACGGAAATAACTGGTCCGTTAAAGGCCCAGAAACAGAATTTGGGAACATGGTTGCCTTCGGCTTTCATCTTCTTCATGGTGGAGAATAGCACCTCCCATTCGTCCCAGTAACTGACGGCATTGGTCACATCCATGACCAGAACATCCACACCGGCATTGGCAAGCATGGCCATGTCTCTCCGGATCACAAATTCATCTTGGGACAGGAAATAACCCAGTTCGGGTTCTCCCCAATGGTAGCTGATTGTGGGCCTGTTCCAGAGAGGATGATCGGCATCTAGACGAGCGTTCGGATCAGCTGCCAGGATCTTTGTAACATCTGCTGAAAAGGGGCTTTTAAAATTGGTGTAATGGTCCTCCGTATGCCAGGTAATGTAGAATATGCCCACCACACGCCTGTGGTCATCCTTTACCGGGCCCACTTCCTCGTACCCGGGCAGGGTCCTTCCCAGATCATCGGTGGCCACCCAGGTGTCGGTTCTCAGGTCCCTGGGCGAACTTGGAAATATGGGCTGTTCATCGGGTTTCGAGTACTCATTATAATGAATGCTTGTTCCGTAAAGCCTGGGTGCCGCATCCCTTGTGGCAAAGGCAACCAGACCGGATGCTTCCACCTCCATACCGTTGAAGCTACCCACTTCCAGAACATTTGCATCATAGACCCTGCCGGAAGTATAAAGCTCCCCCACAAGCGGGTCAAAATCGATCCGGATGAATGGGGTGCCGTTGTGATAGATATAGATCGTAGTTCCGAAATCCTCTATGCGCAGGATAGCACGGTCATACAGGTTGGCTACGCCCTCAGGTTTGGGTACCTTTATCCTGGTAAATGCCATCCCGCTGGCATAGCCCAGGTCTTCTCCCGAGAACTGCACAATCATGTAATTCCCATCCTTAGAGGGATAAAAGGCAATCCCTTCCCGGTTGAAACCCGGATCCGATTCCGGTTCCTGAATGCTTTCGGTCTTACTCTGGATCCGAATGACCATGCCTGCCCGGTTTGACGCTGTGGCATAGTCATAATCTGCCTGAAAAATATAGGGTTGTTCGTACTTTTCCCTGGAACAAATGACCCGCTTTTCGATCCATTTGAATTTCAGGTATCCGTCGCTGATATCAGCTGCAAAAAAGATGTTCGGCATGAGTGTGCTCCACTGACCGTAAAATCTAAACCGGTCCCATCCGGCTGTCGGGTTGAATTCCTGCGAGTAAAAAGTATCATAGGCGAACACTGGTTTGTCGCCGTCAAAGGAGCCTGGCTGAGAGACAGCCTGTGCGGCAATAAAGATCATTGAGGTCAATACCAGTATTCTCGAAAAAGAGGTTTTTATAAAGCCTGTGAAGGCGGGTCGATTAAATCGTTCCCGGTTTTGCAGAGGAAACGCAGGACAGTAGTCCGCCTTCTCTTTATTCCCATTGTACTGGTTAAGGAGCAGGGCTGATCCCAGATGGGCGGCCATTACGATGAAATTCTCTTTTCTTTTCCTCATGGATATAATCTATTCTTAATGTTCTAATTTTCTTCGGGGTTAGTTCCCCGAAGCTTCATTTCGAATCCCGTGGTAGCTTTATTTTATTACCCGGTTATTTCCGGGCTTCCGGTTCTGTTTAACATATTGCGGCCATCCGGCTTTCGTGTCAAAGGGCGTGAGCGGTTTTGCGACAATGTATTTTTCTGCCCGGGGTTCGAAGAAATTCTCGAATGTTTCCTCCCCTTTTCACTGACTGCTAAGAAATGCGCTCTGCATCTTTCAGGTAGCAGGTTTTCCCGTTCATTTACACCGAAGCACCCACCCCTTCGAGAATAAAGGGGTTACTGCTATTCACTTTCAGGGGAGAAATGACCTCTCGTAACGATGGTTTTTTTCATGGAGCTAGCATATTTTCACGACGTTCATATCCAATACTTTTCCCAATTTTTCGAGCTTGCCGGCAATGTGTCCCACCCCGATGGCACAATGATGGGCCGGGCCCTGTTCCGACCAGCGGTTCATGAATTCCTTCACTCCGATAGAAAATCGATAGCGGCTGTTGGTGTTCCCGATGTTCAGAACAGCCCCCGGTACGGATTCGCCTTCAGCCACCAGCAGAAAAATGCCCTCCGGATTCTCCACCACGGACAGCAGGGTCACCGGTCCGTGTTTTACAGTCATTTGAATACTAAGTCCCTTTCCGGGTTTCCCGTGATAAACAGGTAGGGGAACCAGTTTCAGCCTTCCCTCGGCGATGGCGGAATGTGCCGGGCCATCATGGCCCAGCAGGATGATATCCTCTTTGAAGTCCATCAGGTAGAATTCTGAAAATGATCCGCCAACACCATATTCGGACATGATCTTCATGGCCTGAACATTCTTAACCTCGCACTCGCCGGCTACGGGAATATCTTTCCCTGTCAGCAGGGTATTCCCGGCAATAACCGAAGTAACCATGTTTTCATACTCGTTGCCCGGCTGCCCTTCGTAGTAGTAGGCCATCGATCCAAGATCGTGATTTTTTACCAGTTTATCCAGTGCCACAGAGGTGCGGGCTGCCCGCACGACTTCCTCCTTTTCGCATTCAGGGACTACCTCGAAAGCCTCAGAGAACTCCCGGATCTTGTCTTCAACCTCATTGTCCGTAGCCTCATCCCGGTGCCGCTTGAGCTCGCACATTTCCAACAGCTCAATATGTGTCCCGAAACTGGCGCTTTGCTTGGCCAGGTCGGTATAGACATCCAGCATGCCCCCGTAATAATGCCCCAGTACGCCCAGACGGTTGTTGCGCATGGTGCCGGCCACCCTTGCTGCCTCTATCCAGGCTTCGATTTCAATCCAGGCTTCCGGATCTTCCAGGTATCCCGTTACGATATCGTAGCCAATACCTGAACGGTTGAATACGGAAGCGATCTCCGGAATGGAGCAGGCCTGGCAGTTTTCCAGCCAGATACCGGTCATCTTCCCCCGGTCTTCAAGGGCGTTGAAACTATCGTAATCCAGCTGGGGTTCCGGCTGCAGATTGAGCAGTACAATGGGGACTTTTACTTTTTGAGCCAGAGGAAGTACGGTGGAAGACAGAGCATATGTGGAAACAAAAAGAAAGACGAGGTCCACGTCCTCCCTGTGCAGGTCTTCCGCAGCTTTCCTTGCCGAGACCGGGTTGTCGATCAGTCCTGCATCCACCACTTCGGCACCAAGGCCGGCCATTTTTTTTCCGATTCTTGCCTGATAGGTCTTTAAATTGTCCAGCAATCCCTCAAACTGGTCCCAGTAAGTATCCAAACCTATCCCAAATAATCCTATTCTGGTCATATCTAATGCTATATTTGTTTGCTGTTCATTTATTTATTTACGGTGAATATTGACCGGCCCTTTCAAGCCTGAGGGAAGCAGTGGAGAATTATCCGTGTAATGCTTCCATGATGTGAAAGTATATTTCCCGCCGGGAATCTGGTTCTTGCTGAGGACCCATTCGGGCCATTTTCCATCAAGGGTTTGGCTTTCCTCCATGTTTTCATCACCAATCAGGCAGTTCGGCCAGAGGTTCACCACCTGGATTTCCAGTTGATTGTCCCTCTTCCTGACCTCATCAGTAATCTCTAATTCCATGGGATCTGCCCAGACAACGCCCAGGTCCTGGCCGTTCAGTCTGACACGGGCCATCACATGGACTTCACCAAGGTCAAGATATAGTCGCGGCCCCTTACCGGCCTGCTCACAATCAAAGGTATTATGGTAGTTTGCCGTTCCCGAGTAATGCCGGATTCCTTCCTCGGGCCTCTCTGTCCAGTCTTCCAGGTGATCGAAGACCACCTTATCCGGTCCGCCCCAATCAGGATCGAATTTTACTTCCCAGGGGCCTTCAAGAGTAAGGATTTTCGTCCGGCGCTTAAAATTTTGCCGGTCCGATGGAAAGGCTTCAGGTTTTGTTTTCCTGAACACAATGAAATAGCTTTCATAGGGGGCGAATTCCAGAGGTATACTTACGGTTCCGCTGGTTTCAGTATAATCTGGAAGTACCCTGATCTCCCCGTTTATGGGATTCCAGAGCTCCGGGTAGGCCTGACCTGTTCTGAAGCTGCATGTTACAGCGTTTTTTTCCGGTGTCCGGTTAGATACAAAGTAAAGGTCAAGACCATTTAATTGCCGGTGTATATATCGGACGGTGCCATCTGCCATGAAATCCGGTTTAACATCTTTGTTCTCAAGGTAAACCGAGGTGCTGGAATAATCGGGATACAGTTCATCACCACTGTTTTCGGAATAGACTCCTCCCCAAAGGAGCTCCCCTTCGCCATAAGCGATCCGAGATTCTGTGGCCGGGATATCCAGGCCTCCCCACATTCTTTCACTGATCGTTCTCACCTCCTTGTCACAGTCCGGGTAACCACTCAGGCTGGGAGAACGGTCCACCGGGGTTCCGATGACCGTGGCTCCCTGTTTTACCAGTTCTTCGATCTTCATCAGTAGCTCAGGAGTCATGGACCTGACTTTCGGTAAAACCAGCAAATGGTAACTGGCTCCTCCCTCAAAGACGATTTTACCGTCTTTGACCTGGGCCCTTTCCAGCAGGATTCTGGGACTGCAGCCATCGAAATTATATCCCTTTCTATCGGGCATGAATTCCTCCTTGCTAACGCTGCTGCCTACCCGGATCTGGTCAGTTACTGCGTCAAATACATATTCCTGGTTGCCTTCCAGATACTGATTTCCGTCTACCGCAGAAGAAGGCGGAAGGAAAACATGTGGGGCACCTTCGGAGATCAGGTACAAGACATCAGCCACTCCTTTCCCTTTTTGAAGCAAGGCCTGGCAACGCGCCACATAGCCATGGTAGGCTGTGGACATTTCCCACCAGGTCTGTCCCCGGTCCCAGTGCACCCCGTAGGGCCCCATGGTCATTCCCGGACGATACTGTTCACCCAGTGCCTTGTGGGCAAAGGTGTGGTATAACAGGCGGTTAATTCCGGAGCAGAAGGCCCAGTCGTTCTGGTTCTTGATGGATCCCGGATAGCTTCTCCAGGCTACCAGATGGGAGGTGAATGCTTCGGCTGCCACAACGGGCCTGCCGTAGAGGTTGGCGATGGAAGTGCCTTCAAAAGTGCTGAATCCGGTGCTGAATCCGTAGCCTTTATTCCAGAACTCGCACATGGGCACGTCGGCGTAGGAACCCAGATCCAGGTCCGTGTTTGGATTCATATCATAAGGTTCGATGGAAAGCCCCAAACCATATTTCTTACCGAAATCCTTGAAATACTGTACATGGTTCTCCAGGATGAGCTCCTGGGCCACGGTACGAAGGTCAAATAGAAATCGCTCACTTTCTTCCACGCTTCCAACGATCACCCCCGTATATACGGGCAGATAGGGCAGGGGGTCGTATCTTTTTAAGTCCCTGAATTTCTCCCTGAAACCCTCAGTCCAGTTCTGGGCTCCCATCTCCCAGCTGTCCATGTGGATCATTTTCCATCCCCCCGCTTTGGAAGGGTCCGGCTGGATCCTCTCAATAAGCGGCACCATGAAAGTTTCCAGGTGGTGTTTCATAGCTTCCGCGCTCATTTTGTCACACTCAAATCCCAGTCCTGGTTGCGGTGCGGGCCGGGTGATGGCCCCGTTGTTCCTTCTCCCGAAGCGCATAATGGTCCACTCACCTTTGGGAACATCCCAGTTGAGGGTCCCATCCTCCTGTAAATATTCACTGATGTCAATGACTTCCCCTCTTGGGATTGCGACCGGATTACCCTTGAAGTTCTCGGCACTATGTAAGGGTTCCGGGAGATACTGTTTAACTCCTTTCTGGGAGCTGAAGGGAGGCCTGTAATAGAGCGCCTTTTCATCGGGATCAACCAGGCGGTCCCCGTTCCCTGTGGATGGAAAGGCAAGAACAGCCACATCCTGGTAATACGCTTCCCATTGTCTTTTCATGGAAGGGGGGAATTGTCCCAGCCCAAAAAAAGGATTTCTGCCATCCGGGATATCAAGTTTTCTGTTTAGTTGCTGAGGACCGCTTAAATCCATCCGGCTGGCAACCAGGTGTTGCATGGACTCCTCCATTTTCACCCAGGGCCCGCCACTGCCGGTCCATCCGGGGCCAGATCCCAGGGTCAGTACGATCCCCAGACGTTCACATTCCCTGACGGCATGGGCAAAGCAGTCCTGCCATTCTTCACTGAGGAATTTCACCGGTCCTTGAGGAACGCCCACATTGACCTCCAGGAAAAGCACATGCCCGATCCCTACCTTTTTCATGGACTCCAGGTCTGCGGTCATTTCCTCTCTGGACAGGTTGCCGTCCATGAAATACCAGTAGACACCGGGCCGTGCGGAATTATCGGGACGCTCAAAGGATTTTTTAAGTTGCTTATACTCCCCGGTACTTTTTTTGCCGCCACCGCATGCGCTTAAAAAATAAGTAACAATGAAAATAAGGAGAGACGCAGTCAGAAAGGATCGGAATATTTTCATAAGCTGTTTTTTTGCTCAATATCCGTTGGTTTTGCAACAAATACTTCAATCCTTAAATATACCTAAATTTACAGGCATCAGTCAATGCATAAATTGGCATAAAATTTGTGTTTTTTGATCTATCGGAACTACCTAGCAAACCTTGGAGGACTTTTATAAATATATACAGGTTAACAGCGAATATGGCTTCAGCGACCTGAGAGTTGTGAATGCCGGACATACCCGCATCGTTCCGGGCGTTGCCTATCCGCCCGGTCATCACCCGGACCACCATTATTTTAACTTCCAGCAGGGAAGGGTGATTGATGAATACCAGCTGATATTTATCTCGGAAGGGCAAGGTGTGCTGGATACACAAAGTGCCGGCAGGACAACCCTCTCTGCGGGCCAGGGTTTTATTCTTTTTCCCGATGAATGGCACCGTTATAAGCCGGACAAACAAACAGGATGGATCGAGAACTGGGTGGGATTCAGTGGAGAGGTCAGTATGCTGAAGTCGTCAAGCCATCTGTTATCCAGGGAGAACCCGGTATTCCGGATCGGTGTCGATGACCGGATATTCCAGCTATTCAATGCCATATTTGACAGGGTAAAGACCGATGTTGTAGGATCGGAATATGTGCTTTCAGGAGTGGTGATCCACATGCTGGGGTATATAGCCACTTTACTGCAGAGGCAGGCTCTGAATATTACCAGCCGGACCGATGAGATCATCCTGACTGCCAAGTCCATTATGGAAAGGCAATTTAGCTCTAAAGTAAAGCTGGAAGAGATTGCGGATGAACTGAAGATCTCTTACGCCTGGTTCAGGAAGTATTTCAGAAGGAACACAGGTTTCTCCCCCTATGATTACCTGTTGAATATCCGGATCAACCATGCCAAGTTTCTGTTAAAAAACAGCGGGTATTCGGTTAAGGAGATATGTATGTCCTCCGGTTTTGAGTCCCAGCAGCAGTTTTGCCGCACCTTTAAAAAGAAAACCGGTAAAACTCCTGTGGAGTTCAGAAAACACTCTCTAAAGGCCTGAAAATGAGCTGTTGTTTCATCAACGGATATAAACTATACCTCCAAATTGTGCAACTGAACTATCAAATTATATATCGATTTGCATTTTCAAATCTCAAGGATTTGGCGAACTGAAGTGTAAGTAATTAGGCAGTATGTTTGTAAAAAAAAAGCATAAGCTAGCGTGAGTTTATTACGACAGTGCGCGTAAAACGCTGTAAGGTATAGATTATCATAAAGATAAGCGTTATTTATTTGTATACACCAACTTCTTTGATTTTAGGTTGTTCGTGATGGAGGTTTTCCAGCCCCAATGCTGACATTATCTTTTCCTCTTGCTCGCTCATTACTTCAAGCAAATAGTTTGCTTTGGGATTACCAGCTTTTTTCGATTCTTCCAGCATGGTTGCCAGTCTGATATTGTTGAGCATGTCCAATAATCCATCCAGGCTCCCGGTATAACCAGCTTTTAATCTTGCTTCTCTCCAGATGATAGTTGATAGCAAGTATCCGATTACGCAGATAAAGTAATGCACCTTTATCTTTTGGTCAGTCCAGTGATGC
>JARGFM010000049.1 GCA_029210725.1 Bacteroidales bacterium
CACATTTCCAGGATCAGATTTACGGATGGTTTTCAAAATTTCCGCTAATTTAGATTGCGACAAGTAAGGAGTTCTGAGATTTGAAATAAATTAGCCCTGTGAAAGGGATGTGCTCAGAATCTGGGTTTCGGACAATAGAAAAAACCAGTCTAAGCTATAAAGCTTGTGTTAACATTAGCAGGGAAGCAAAATTTTGGTATTCTTGCAGATATATACTATATTTAAAATGAACTAACCTTTAATTCTTAATATAAAACCAAAAGAAATGAGTAGGATACTTCTAAAAAGTTTTTCCGTGTTTATGGCTTTTGTTTTGTTATTTACACAAACCTTAAGTCTCTCCGCCAGATCTTCTGAACCCACTCTGGCCAGTATAGATGAATCTGTTCTGACGCTGGATGAATCAGCTCTGAATGAGGCTATGCAAGAATTAAATGAACTGGATGAATTCCTAAATGAAAATGCAGGAGTCACCTTCACTGATCTGGAATCTGCCGAAAGTGAATTAATTATCGGCGTAGAGAATTCCACTGCACCATTGGGCATGGCCACGGATAGTGAGCCACCACTTGGCATTCCTTCATTCCTGTGGGGATGTATTCTTGGAGTTATTGGGATATTGCTTGTCTATATTCTGACAGATGGTGATAAGACCGAAACCAAGAAGGCTCTCTGGGGGATGCTTGTATGGGTAGGAGTATGGGTTGTATTGTATGTGGGAGTATTTTCTACTGCTGCTCTCTGGTACTAGCGACTTCATTTCATAAACCTTAAAAAAGGTGCCCTTGATCATTATCGAGGGCATTTTTTTACTATTATTAAGGATATTTCAATATTAAACGGATGGTATGAAATATATACTGAAACCAGGTATCATAGGCTGTCTCTTAATTCTGACAATTTTTCAAACGGTCCAGGCGCAGGAGTATTTCAGAGTCAACGCTGATTTTACAGTAAAGATTAAACGCGCCGATGGCACGATGAATCTGACCAGGGGTTCCGTATACTACGACAAGAACATTCAGGAACTGATATATCGGGTCTCATTTCCCCAACCTGAAGTCTGGGTCATTGCTGATACTTCCTTGTTCAAATTCAGAAGTGACACACTCTATGATCGTATTTCAATTCCATCAGTGAACGAATTTACTGTATTTCATCTAAGCCTGAATTCCGGAATCAGTGATTTCGGTATGAAAAGATCCAGATTCAAGGTTTCCAGGGTAGAAAAGAAGAATGATCTTGTTCTCTCCTATTGGAAAATACCTGACCAGGCTGAAATCTCTATTGATCATGTGGTGGTGGCCAAAAAAGACAATCGTCTGGAAAGTGTAATCATGGTAGGAGATGAATCTAAAGTACTAAGCCGGCAGTTCTACAGGAATTATATGAAATCCGGGGCATTTGAATTCCCCCAGCAGATCGTTCAAATCCTGCCCGGGGAGAATGGCGAAGAGAATTATCAGGTCACTGAGTTTAAGAACATAAAGGTCAATGACATGGAAAACGATGAGCTGTTCCGGCATCATTCTTCCTCGGTAAAATAAGCTTTGATGGTAAAATCTAACAGACTTTCTCTGATCCTTCTGGTCCTGTTTGGTATGCTCCGAATTTGCCCGGGTCAGATGGAAATTGATGAAGATTTGCTTAGTTTATTTCAAAACAGGGATACCGTTGAGCAGGACTTCCGGTCTCCCCTTCGAGAAGCCACTAATGATATTACGACCATCGCATCCGCGGGATTTCTTTTTTACAAATCTTTCATTTCTTCTCAGGATAATCCTTCCTGTGTTTTCACGCCCTCCTGTTCAGAGTATGCCATGCTGTCCATTCAGAAAAAGGGTTTTTTTCTGGGCTGGTTACATACCTTTGACCGACTCTCAAGATGTCACGGACTGGTGAATCATAATCATTATCCTTTTGATATTGAGCATAACAGATACTATGATCCGGTGCAATAAGAATACTCTGCTTGGAATACTCATGACATGTATTGTTTCATTTCCGGCTTTTGCACAAGAAGATTTGATGAACTATGACAATTCTTTGAAGTTTGCCAGGTACCTTAGCCAGTCCCGTCAGTATGATTTTGCCGCAGAGGAATATGAAAGACTTCATTTTCAATGGCCCGATGATACCACCGTTTCTTTAGAATTGGTAAGCACCTACCGGCTGAACCAGGATTGTTCTCAATTCTACAATTCTTTCCAGATATTATCGAGCAATAACAGGATATTTAATCAAAAATCATTCTCCAGAGAATATTTAAAATTCTGTTTAAGCTGTAAAATGGAACACCCCCTCTATTTTGATATTACTTCCACGCTGGATCAGGATGAAAAAGCTTTTTATACACTGGGATATTATTGGGCCCTCCAACAATATGATTCGGCGTTTTCTTTTAACTCCAGGAATGCTGATATTCTGTCAGAAAACAATCCGCAACTGTTTTCTCTTACCCAATCCTTTCAAATGCAGAGATTTAAGAACCCTGTTCTGGCCATGGCCATGTCCGCCGTTTTACCGGGAAGTGGTAAAGCCTATTCAAAAAGGTGGGGTGATGCAACAGTTTCCTTCATTCTGGTATCAACCAGTGCTTTTGCATCATACCGTGCGTTTAAACGAAAAGGGATTAAAAGTGTAAACGGATGGATTTTTGGTGGAGTTGCATTTAGCTTTTACTCCAGCAACATTTATGGCTCCTATAAATCTGCGAAACGTTACAACGAGGACCTCAGGATACAATATCAGAATAATGCAGAAAGCACTATTTATAATTCATTTTAGCTGCATTTGTGGCACTATCCTGTTTTCTCAAAATATTTATCAGTGGAAAGAGTATTCCGACGAGCAATATGAGAAAGGGAATTACTCGATTGCCTTAAAAGAATTTCAGCGCATTCTGCTGTTTGATGAAAAACAAGAATTTAATGACGTCTATTATAAAATAGCCACTATCTACTATGATACTGAGGATTATAATAACGCCATCGTATACTATGATTTCGCCTGGAAAGCTGCCCGGAATGACAGTATAAAGATTGAACTGGCATTCCGGAAAATCCTTTGCTATTTTCAACTCAAGGACTATTATTCAGGGCTTACAGAGTTGTATGATCTTCCAGAACAACTTTCGCCCTATTTTGAAAGAATAAAGAACCTCTACTTTGCCATCTGCCATTTTGGGCTGGACGAAAAATATCTATCGCTGAATTATTTTTCCCAAATTGTCGATTCTGCGGGCCTTTTTCAAATTGATTCATGTTTTGTGCAGCTTAATAAGGTTGAAAAGAAATACGACCCGGATAAACTGGAGATGATGAGCATTCTCCTTCCCGGCCTGGGGCAAACCTATGCCGGGGATTTGAGAAGTGGTCTGAACTCCCTTCTTCTTTTGGGGGGTATCGTCACCTACGCTTATCATACCATGCTCGTATATAGCATTTTAGATGGTACACTGGTGTTAACCTCATGGTTCTACCGCTACTACACCGGTGGCCACAGGAAGGCTTACGAGCTTGGTGTCAGAAAAATCCAGGCGCAAAGAAATGAAACCTATCTCCAGGTGATGGATATCACAAGGATCAAGGCCCGTCCTGATCATTAGTAAGCCAGCTGAGAAAGCAGGAGCCGGACATCTCTCTCACAAATAGCCCGTTAATCCCGGGTGCCTGCATATTCCCTCACTCGTACTATCATCAGGAATTCCACGACAACTTCCTTCTTAATACTGTCTCGCAATTCCGGATCAGGATTGCCTTTTAAAATTTCCCGATCCTCTTTGTCGATCACAAATTCATCATATGCCCAATCGATAAACTCGTCAAAGTGCTCATTCACGATCGTGGAAACATCGTCAGTTTTACTGTTCTGGTCGTAATAATTCTCCACATAGTCAGCGAATGTTACAATGATCTCATTTACTTTTTCTTCCTTCATCCTTCTAGTTTTCTATTCAAGCTCCGAACGATAATCCCCCATGCTAATGGACTACATGTTACGAGTTCCCTGGAATCTGAGTTTCGGTAAATCGAATACTATTGATGAATGAGGTAAATGCCGGGGATTAAAGCCTCAGTAAGTGGGACTAATTTTTTTCCCAAAAAGTTATACTGCGTTTGAAGGCACTTTAGGATGAGGAAGACTTTTTAAAAGGGTAAATCATCGGAAAATATACTTGCTTTATGCTTAAGATATCAGGAATAAGGTTCATATTGAAAGTGATGTCCGAGTACCGCTGTTAATATTCTGATTCAATTCAATTCACTTATCTGTTATCTTGGCTTCTATTAAGTCGCAGATTCATGAACTTCAAAATTGAAAAAGCCCTGGCCTTCTTATTCCTGTTGCTTGTGCTGGTTTTAACCTGGTACCTGTTCCTGATAGATGACTTTGTTACGGAAAGCGAAGAAAGAATCACAGGGGTATTCGCCTCACTGGCACTGGGGTTTGGGATATTCCAGTTCTGGTTACAGGAACTGAACAATGACATGCGGAAGCGCTATGATATGCGTTACGAAGCCTATAAAGATCTGGTTCTTCAGATCGAGCGTATTTCTGAATCATTGCATATTGAAATGATCGGAGACGAAATAGGCAGTATCCACAATCTTTTGAACCGCCTGATCAATCACCTGAACAGAATAAATGCCACCATCGCCATAAGCAGCGATTCGCTGTTCCCGGACCTGCATCTTGCACCTGAAACAAAATCGATGCTTGGAATTGTCGGGAAGATCCTGGCAAAGACAAATGAATTCCGCCTGAAAATTGAAAAAGCAAACCGGGGAGGCAAAGAGATAGCCCGGGATTTTCTTCAATCCCAGGATAGAATGCACTGGCATAATGAGACCGGAGAACTACTGAATCAGCTCCATACCGGCAAACTCGATTTCTACAGGATATTACGGGATCATTTTTGATAAAGAAGCAGAGATCAATTACCTGAAAGTACCGGATAGTCTTTGTATATCTTTAGCAAGCCGATGGCTTCTGTCCGCATATTTGTTCGAACAAATTTCCTCATTTTATCATCCATCAATTCACCCAGGCCCTGCAATAATCCTTTATCGGGTATCGACTCAAGCAATTCAATGCACCTTTGGAGGTATTCCTCATAGGTCATTCCCATCCTTGCTTCAATAATCGCTTTATTCACCGGGGTTCGTTTATGCATAAAAAACCAGCAATCAAAAATATCACGGCTGGCAATAGCATTCCTGTCAAGTAAAGCACATAGTTTGTGGGCAAACATGTCACCGGGTAACAGAACCTTCATGTCTATCCCCAGTAAATTTTTGATCTCGTATTGGTTTTCGAACATTCTGTTTGTAATCTCCACTTTTAACTTGCGCTGATTAACGCCATAGTCCAGAACAAGCACGGGCCCAAAGAACTTCTTCGCCTCATCATGAATTTTTCCGTATCGAAGCAATATGGTACGGATTTTCCTGAAAACAACATCTTCCTTTTCAACATCAAGCAGGTTGAAATCAAGATCAATCGAGAAACGAGGAAGTTCATAAAAAAACATCAGCGCTGTCCCCCCCTTAAATCCCAGATAATTTGCCAGTTCAATATCAGAATAGATATCTTTCAGAATTTGAACCATTAAAAACCTGTGCCGGTTTATATCAACCATTACTTAATAGCCTGTTTATGCGTGATACCAGTGTTCCGGATTGATATATGCGTAACAATTTATTTATGTATCTCTTATTCAGGGGATTGAGATTATCAAAATAGTAATCCTTATTCAGGTATGCCAGATCCAGGAATGCCCGTTCAGGAGTGGCCATATTCACATGGTTTTCCAGAACCTCGATTCCTGCCGGATTCGTAAGAATCTCTCCCTTTATTTTACGAAAAATATATTCACTGCCCGACACTTCAATTGTCCTGCTAAGATAGCTTACTGTCGTCATCCTTGAATCGTACTGGAAAACCACCCCTGCTTTTTGTAATACATATTCCAGAGAAATATAGGAGGGTGTGTAAACAGAGCATGCAAGTTCAACTTTACTAAAACCTGGTTTGGTGTAAATGCCTTTGCGAGGATTTTGCAGCTTCCCGGTACGAACGTAGTAGTTAAGTTTTTTATTCAGCGATTGAAAATTTGTTTCACTCGCCAGCAGGGCAACATCATTTAACCGAAATACAGTCCGGACATCATTATATATGGAGAAAATAATATCCATACTCAATTTTCAGGAACTAATAATGCCATTCTATAGTATCTTTAGTTCACAAATATATAAAATATATTCAAAATTGAAAAAGGAAGCATTTTTCACACTCAGTTCTGCTATTTACGCCTTCAACCCATACCTGGACGCCCCTGTCATCATATTTTTTTCTTCCGGAATCAGACCCGGTAATTTTACTGGATAATCTGTAATGATAATATAAAGACCATTTATGATTATACACGGAAATCACAGGTACTTGTTTGTGAAATTAATAACTAAAATTTCCTAGTTTGTAATTAATTATATATCAATTCGTTAGGATTTTGTTTCTTATTGCATTCAATGTCTTAAACAATTGTATTACAGCGCATTGCAAAGTATATAGCTTGTCATGCTTCCCGGTTTCTTCCAAATGCAGGTAAAAACCGTCTGTTTATCTCCTCTGCCTTCTGGTGGTCCCGGATGATCTCTTCGAACAGTTCCATAATATCCACCTTCAATATTTCTCCGATACCATGAACGATCTCCCAGAATATGTCCATCAAATACCGGGTGATGTTCTCTTCCTGCGTCTGCGTACTCAGCATATCAAAGATACTGCCGAGGCTTTGCCCGTAATGCTGCCGCTTAAACAGAAGCAACATGATGTACTGCATCATAACCAGGGTGGTTGCCCCGATCTGTGAATCGAAGTTGTTACACTGGCATTTGCCGAGCTGCAGGTGTTGTTTGCCATCCTTGTAAAAAACTTCAATTGACCATCTGATATGGTAAACCTCCAGCAGCTTATTAAATGTCAGGTCCGGGTCATTGGTGATAAAGACCTTCCACTTGCTTCCCGATCCCAGCCTTACAAAGAACAGATTGACCCTACGGTTATCATACCAGACCGGTACCCTGATGTATTTGGCGTTATACTTCCGGCTACGCTTTACCTTACCCATCTTCACCATCGCTACCAGCTTAATGCCTTTGGAACGAAATGATTCAATGTGGGCAAGGATCTCTTTGGAGAAAAACCAGCTATCAAACAAGACATATTCAAATTCGAAGCCCCGCTTTACTGCCCGGCTTATCATCTTAATCACGCTCTGGGCCTTACTCATGTCCACTTCCGATCTACGCTCGTGTCCTGGGCTATCCTTGGCTCGTTCTTTCTTGAACTGCTTTCTCCGCTGGGCAGGAGTAAGACCGTATAGCGGTGCCTGCTTTTCCTTCTTCTTGACAAGCTCCTCCTTCTCCGCCAGGATGACCCGGGCCTGTTTCATCTGCTTATGCAACTTCGATTGCTTCTTCTTGGAACGGGATACCCTTTTCTCCTGTTTCTCGTATTCCAACGCTGTACCCTTTGTTGATACGGAGTTCATTTCTTCTCTCAAAGTGTACAATACCAACCTTTTCTTCAGATGATCCGCTTTGTGCTCCCGGTATGCAGCCTCAGCCTGCTTGGCCTTACGCTTTGCCCGGTTACGCTTATTCCGTGCCTTATCAAGCTCCTTGCCTCGTTCACGGTGCAGGGAAAAATCAATAGGAATAAAACTATTACCATCCCAGTAACCACTAACCAGAAGTTTGAAACCCAGAATATACCGGCCTGTAACATGGTCGTGGATCTTACTGACACCTTCGATCTTCCACCCGGTCTTTTCAACAGGACTATCATCGAAAATCAAGGCCCTGATCTTTTGTTTACTGTGGTCTGCCAAGCGGGACACAAGCTGCAAATAGCGCCTGGCAAATAAATACAGAATCACGCGCCAGTGTACTTGCTCATTGCCCAGCATATCATAATATGGATTCTTGCTCCCCTCTTTTTCTACTTGCTTCCCGTACTGCCAGGAGAAGTAACTGTGGATGTTCCGGCTGCGGTAAAACAACATCACAAGCAATGTTGTCATAATCTTCGATACCATGATCCCGCTTTGCTTGATTGTATCAAACTGCCCGAATATGCGCCGTACGTCAAAGAACCCTATCGTGTCTTCCAGGCAGAGGCCTGTTTTGTTATCGTTGTCCAGGAATTTATGAAATTCACCCAGATTATCTGTAATTTTCGTGTGTTGCATGTCTATTGGATGTATAACTAACTCTAATATAGCCATTTAGGCGTTGACATGCAACACTTTTTACCTATTTATTTACCTCATTATCAACTAGGAAACTTCAGTAAACTTATAAAAAGGGGATCACAGCGATGATCATTTCACTGATAGTAATTCTGGGAGTTTCTTTTTCTATGTGGGTATATCTGGCTGTAATCAGTCACGGAAAGCCAGATACTTTTAAAGACGAGCGTGGAAATATCCTGAAAGGAAGTATATCAGAAAAAATATTTTTTCCCATCGGTGGGGTGGAGCAAGGGATGTTCATCAGAAGCAAGAATACCGACAATCCCGTATTGCTGTTCGTACACGGCGGACCGGGCTTCCCGAACTATTTCCTGATGGAAAAATACAATCCCGGACTCGAAGATTTATTTACCGTATGTTACTGGGAGCAGCGGGGAGGTGGACTGTCCTACACTCGCGGCTTACCAGCTGAAAGCATCACCCTTGGCCAGCTTGCCTCCGACGCCATGGAGGTAAGCAATTATTTGCGGGAGCGATTTGAGAAGGAAAAGATTTACATCATGGCGTGGTCGGGCGGAACCACCATTGCTTTGCCCGTCGTTGCGAAGGCTCCAGGGCTATTCCATGCCTATGTTGCAATGGGTCAGTTGACCAGACAGCGCGAATCGGAAAGAATTGCCTACGACTATATGCTAAAACAATACACAGAACGGAACGACAAACGTTCAGTAAAAGCGCTAAAAAAATATAAGCAATTGGAAAGAGAATCAGATATGATCTCTTTTTACAATTCGGGTACCCGGGAAAAGCAAATGCACGAACTGGGTATTGGAACCATGCGAAGCATGAAGTCGGTTTTTAAGGATATTTTTTTACCTGTCTGGACCTGCAGGGCATACACGTTCAGGGAGAAATATAAAATATGGAAATCGAAGCTGGTGTTTCTGTCCGGTACAAACCTGAAAAATGAAACCCTCACCACCGATTTTTCAGCAGCTTTTCCCAACATTGATGTCCCCATATTCTTTATATGTGGAAAGTACGATTTAACGGTGAATATGGATTTTTCAAAGGATTATTACAATTCTCTTCATGCTCCGCTGAAAGGTTTTTACACCTTCGGAAATTCTGCGCATGGCCCACTTTTTGAAGAATGAAAGGTTTAAAGAGATTTTGAAGCAAGATGTGTTAAAAGCAAAAATCAGCCTGGCAGATAAATAACCGGCATTACGATATTTGTGGTACCAGATCAAGCTTCACATTCGTAGAAGAACGCCCATGCATCCTCTGTCATGGATTCTTCATTAAAGTATCAGGGGAATTAGCTCATCCTGTTTAAGTTCCGTACCTTGCACCCTGTTATCCGTACGATCCTGTTTTTCCATCAATAATTTCAGCCATGAAAACCATCACAGACAGAAAGAGAATATTGTCTCTCCAACATAAACTGAACAAAAGATTAACCGAGCTTATGCCTGATACTGCAATCCGGCGTGTTGACATTCCAAAAGTGAATACGGAGGTCTCCGTAAATCATAATATCTCCGTTAAGAAATGGTTTTACTACCAGGATAATCAGCAGGCGCATAAGCATACATTTTTTATCGGAAACTGGAAGTACGGAGGTGAGAAACTTCCCTATACCGGGTCCATAAGTGTCTCCTGGGACGGTACTGGAAGCAACGCTGGAATATTTGCTACGGAAAACACCGACGTTTATATCCTGCATTCCGGAAATATGGGCCGCAGAAAAAAAGAGAATTTCTTTGAGGCCTATCAGGGAGAAACGAAACAAATTGAAATGCACGATGAAATTAAAAATTACGCGGTAGTAGGAAGAATGGATGATCCGGATATTGCAAGGCAAGTGGTTAATTTTTTCGATTTCCTGGCCGGCGGGGAAACCGGAAGTCCGGACCTCCCTGCACCGGAATGAGGTAAATCAAGTATAAATCAGATCATCAGGGCGAATACCGGGTCCGGTTTATTCGGCCTGAGGTGCTCATCTGGTCCGTTTTTTCCAGGCAGGGACCTCAAGATTAACGATCTCTTTCACCAAATAATACCGTTTCGATTCGAAATAACAGCTTCAATCGAATAAATCAGTTTAAGCATCCGCCTCTATTTACCGGGGAAATCCACTTTGCTTTTTGCCTTAATTCCGCTACATTTGGCTGAATGAGAACCCTGATTGCCTTCCTGTTTCCCGTGCTGCTGATCAGCTGCAATGAGAATTCCCTGATCCGGTACCAGATGCTGACCGGAGAACCCCGGCAATATGAAAAAGCAGAATTTCACATCTCGGTGGCTGATACCTTCGCCCGGGGGTATGATAGCAGGGAGGTGGCACTGGACATGGTCCTGGAATCCCCCGCGGGAAAGAAGCTGTTGCTGCCTGCATGGTGGGAAGGCCAGGGAGACGGTGCTTCCATATGGAAGGCCCGCTTCACCCCGCAGGAGCCGGGGGAATACAGGTACCACTTCCGCCTCAGCCGGGCAGGGCAGGACCTGTATGAGACAGAAAGCGGCGGCTTTTTTGCCGATACCTCGGGCAGGGATGGCTTCCTGCACACCGGCGGACTCTGGACCCTGGTATTTGACTCGGGGAAACCCTTCAGGGGCATCGGCGAAAACGTGGCCTGGGAGTCCAGGTCCTTCGAAGATCCGAAGTACAGTTATGATTACCTGCTGGCCAGCCTGTCCCGGAACGAAGCCAATTTCTTTCGGGTCTGGATGTGCCCCTGGAATTTCCCGGTAGCCTGGCCACAGGTGAGTAACACAGACCGCTATGCATCCTCGGAGCATGTTTATAACCCGGACGGGATCAGGCGGCTCGATGAGGTGGTGGAGATGATCGACAGCCTTGACCTTTACATGATGCTGGCCTTCAATCACCATGGCGGGATCATGGAAGGCGGGGGATGGGAACTGAACCCTTACAATGCGGTCAATGGCGGACCCGCGGCCACGCCGGCGGAATTTTTTACCTCCCCGGAGGCCGGGGCCCGGTTCAGAGACCAGCTCCGCTACATCGTGGCCAGGTGGGGATACAGCCCGCACATCGGTGCCTGGGAGTTTTTCAACGAGGTGGACAATGCCGTATTCACAAGCAGCGACAGCATCCGCATTCCCCACGAAGCCGTAGCGGACTGGCACCGCGAAATGGCTGCCTACCTGAAAAGCATTGACCCTTACGGGCATATCGTGACCACGAGCGTGTCGCACCGGGAAATCGAGGGCATGTATGCCCTGGAGGAGCTGGACCTGAACCAGATGCATGTGTACAAACGGACTAAACAGATTCCGGAAGAGATCCTCCTGTATACCGGAAAGTACAAAAAACCCTTCAGCTGGGGAGAATTCGGCTATGAATGGGACTGGAACAAGGACTTCTCCGGTTTTGCAGAGGAAATGGACAACGATTACCGGACCGGCCTGTGGTACGGGCTCTTCCACCCCACACCCATTCTCCCCATGACCTGGTGGTGGGAGTTCTTCGACGAGCGGAATATGACCCCCTATTTCAGGAGCGTGGCGGAGATCAACAAGCTGATGCTGGAATCCGGGCAGGGTTCTTTCGACCTGTTGGAGGCGCAGGCCGGAATGGCCGAGGCCTACGCGGTCCGCTGCGGCGAAACCCTGTTTGCCTACCTCCTGAATGATTCGGGCATGGCATTCAGCGGAGAAGCAGAGATCAGCCTGCCCGGCGGGGACATGGAATATTCGGTGCGGTCCTATGATCCTGAAACCAGGGAATTCCTAAACGCGGGGCCATGCCGGTCCGCCGGCGGAAAGCTGGTGATTCCCGGAATCAAACTGGAAAACAGGCAGTCGAGGATCTTCATCCTTACCAGGGAAGGCCAGGAATGACTGAAAACACACAAGCCCGTCAGCAAAGACATGGACACTGCGGGTACATAACAGTATTCTCTGCTTCCGGCAGGACCAATAAAACTAACTGAATTTACCCTCAAATACCAGACAGAGAGGAAATTCCAGCGCAGTCCGTTTTTTCATTGTGCCTGTATTTTATTAAAAATATCACTACTGTCCGACTAAAATAACATAAAAAAGAGAAGGGTACTCCCCGGAGGTTTCCCCTTCATGTTGTAGTTTTGTTTTTGGGAAATAAAACACAACATGAGTAAAAATACAGAAATAAAATTTGTCGGACAGCCGATCTTCAAACAGATAGTGAATTTGACAGAAGCAGTGAACATAGAGAGCTTGGTAAGGAAGCACAACAGCGATTATTACTACAAGGCATTCAAGAGCAGGACCCACTTGCTCACGATGTTGTTTGGGATACTTAGCCGTTGCGACTCAATGACCGAGATCTGTGAAGGGATGCGGGCTTTGGGAGGAAAGCTTAATCACTTGGGATTAAAAAATGCTCCGGCAAAGAGTACGGCATGCGATGGTTTACGTAATCGGGATAATAGATTCTTCGAAGATTTGTATTTCGGTCTGGTGAAAAA
>JARGFM010000050.1 GCA_029210725.1 Bacteroidales bacterium
TCTCCCATTTCATTTGAAATAGACATTTTTTAATATCAGATCCGATATATTCAACCAATAACCAGTTAGGAATTATCCCTCAGAAGACAATCAGTAATACTTAATTGCCTTGAAACACCCATATCAGCCTAACATATATCTAAATCAAGCTATAGGGCCCTTAACATGTTCCCTTTTTCCCGATTATAGATGCTTACAAGGCAAGGGGACACCCAATAACGTCAAGATCTAAGTGCTATATCGCTGATTATTCTCCCTTTAATAAATCACACCGAGAGAAGCAACGAAAACAGGAGGGAGGAGCAGCCCTTAAAAGCAGGTGATTTTGCCCTGCTTAATCCCGATGAGAAACACCAGTACCGGAACAAGGGGGATAAGCCCTTCAAGATAATCTGCGGGGTGCCGAAGGAGTTCGATTAGTCCTGTCTCTATTGGACAGGACCATTGAGCGGATTATAAATATCAAAATCCTTTAAGGCAATGCGTCCTTTTTCATTTACTCCGCAGGCAACTATTAGATTGACATTCTCTTTAAACAATGGAGCAACCTTTTTGAAATTTAGTTTTGCCGGATCAGGGCGTTCGCTATGCTTCGATTCGATGAGAAAAACCTCTCCTTTCTTCTCCAGAATAAAGTCAATCTCTACCCCGTTTGTGTCTCTGAAATAAAAAATATCTTTTCCAGCAACAAATCCTTCTTTCAAGTAATCTGACAAAACGAAATTCTCCCAGATGTTACCCAGGTAAAGAGATTTCTCCAGGGCTTCAAGTGAATCAATATTCAGCAGGGCACACACCAATCCATTATCACAGAAATAGAGTTTAGGAGCCTTAATCAGTCGTTTTCCCAGATTTCTGTAATACGGAGGCAATAATATTACTAAACCCGATACCTCCAGGGCATTCACCCATGCTTTTATTGTATTCACAGCTACACCAATCTCTTTTGATATTTCGGAATAATTCAATAATTGTCCGACTCTTATCGCCAACAGGGATAGAAAACGCCTGAAATCCCTCAAATTGGTCACATTTAGAATCTGTTTCAGGTCTCTTTCAAGATACGTTTGTATATAATCTTCATAAAAATCGCCTGGAGACAGCTGTTCGGCCCAAATCTCCGGGAACCCTCCCATCCATAAAAGGTCCCTCTTGTTCTTCAATAAGTTTGTTCTGTTTAATTCTCTAGCACTGAGGGTACCCAGGTTTAAGATCCTGATTCTTCCGGCAAGGGATTCGCTAACATGTTGCATAAGAATAAAATGCTGACTTCCAGTTAAAATCCATTTCCCTTTGATATCCCTTTTTTCGTCCACTAATATCTTCAAGTCTCTAAAAAGGGAGGGGGCATACTGGATCTCATCGATAATCACTTGCTTTTTGAATCGATTCAGAAAAATTGAAGGATTCTCTTCTGCCTCTTCCGCAAGCAGAAGCCTGTCCAGGGTCACATATTCCGTATCCGGGAAGAGCCGCCGCAGCAGAGAACTTTTCCCTGCCTGTCTTATTCCAGTCAAGAGAATGACAGGTCTGTTCTTAACCGCTTCTTTTATTTTTTCAGAATAGTCACGCTCAATCCACATCGAAATACAGTAATAAACTATTCGACAAATGTACTTTATTTGCACTGTATTTGCAAAATAACATAATAATAATTGCAAATTATCATAATAATTTCATTCTACCTATCGTACTCATGAACTACGTGATCGAGGGCGATGGGGCGCTGGTTAATGAGGCAGGGGAGGAGCAGCCCTTAAAAGCAGGTGATTTTGCCCTGCTTAATCCCGATGAGAAGCACCAGTAACGGAACAAGGGGGATAAGCCCTTCAGGATGATCTGCGGGGTACCGAAGGAGTTTGAGTAAGAAGCGAAAAATTTGTTAATATTGTGAATGCCCCAACTGAAAATTATTGTTCGCCGGCTTGTACGCGACAGGCTCTTAACCCTTTTTACTTTTTGCGGTCTTGTGGCAGGCATTAGCGCCTTCCTGTTGTTGTTCATCCACGTGATGAACGAGCGCCGGTTTGACAGGCATTTCCCGAACTATGAAAACATCTACCGCGTACTTTCCGCACCCGCTCATATAGATGAGGCCCTATGGGCCAGGAGCCTGGGGATCATCCACCGTGCAGCCGAAAATATACCCGGAATTGAACTGGCCACACAGTTTACCCATTGTGACGGTGGCCGGATCAGGATCGGAGAGCGAACGATGGAACAGGATCATATCATGTCGGTCGACGAAGCATTTATCCAGATGTTCGGTGTGGAAAGCAAGCAGGGGAATCTGAGGGATCTGGAAAAACCCAATACTGTGTTCATTTCTGAGGATTTTGCGAAAAAGTATTTCGGGGACCAGGATCCGGTGGGACAGCAGATTCACATCGATGCCCTGCAGTATGTAAGAGACCTTGGCCCTTATGAAATAAGGGGAATTGTGAGAAATACGAATCGAAGGACACATTTCAGGTATGAGCTGCTGATTTCCCAGAAAGGAGGGCTGCAGGAACGCTATGAGATTCTGCCCGACCGCAAGATAGCCTGGACCTACAACTATTACAGATTAAGCCAGGGAATGGATCCGGCTTTGGTTGCTGGACAGCTAAAAGCCTTTTATGACAAAAGTAGTCTGAAACCTGTACGTGGACCGCAGGAATACGTGTTCAGGCTTTTCCCCCTGGAGGATATACACCTCAAGTCCGATTTCAGGTTTGAACTCAGGGAGCGGACCAGCAGGCTCAGCATATCGCTTTTTATGCTTATTTCCATCGTGATCCTGCTGGTGACCCTGCTCAATTTCACCAACCTTAGTCTGGCTAAAATCATGAAGCGTTCCGGGGAGTTCGGGTTGAAAAAGACCCTGGGTGCCGGAAATCGCAGGCTTGTAAGGCAGGTGCTGGGGGAAGTGCTCCTGGTGTGTAGCATAGCCATCCTTATTTCCGTAGCCCTGATTGAACTGTTCCGTCCCATGCTGAACCGCATTTTCGCCATAGAATTTGATATTTATTATCATGATCCGATGGTGCTTATCAGCCTTCTGCTTGTGCTTTTGTCTGGCCTGGCCCTGAGCGCGCCGTTTGTCGCAGGTTTTCTCCTCTCCGGGAACAGCAACAAAGAGATCCGATCCGGGAAGGTTAATTATTCCGGAAATGTGATTATGAGAATCCTGTTAATGCTGCAGGTAGCTGTCGTAATGATGTTGATTTCAGGCACACTTCTGGTTAACAAACAGGTTCAATTCATGCTTGACAAGCCGCTGGGATTTAATGAAGAACAGGTTGTGGTGCTTCATATCAATGACCTGTCAAAGGATCCCATGGTATTTATCAGGAAACTTGAAGCCCAAAATACTGTAACATCGGCAGGAATGACTTTACAACATTTTGGGTATCCGGCACAGGCCATATCCCTGGAAAATCTGGGACTGGAAGGTACTGCTGAGTTTGTCTTTGCCAATTATTCCTACCTGAAAACCATGGATATTCGGCTTCTTCACAACTGGATTCCCCCTGAGGCAGATACCGTGCGCGGGATGGTCGTGAATGAGCACCTCTATAAACGCCTGATGGAACGGCACGGGAGCATGGAGGCCCTGCAAACCTTTCGGTCAGAACAGCCCCTGGAAGAGGGGCAACAAGCCATCAATTTCGTGGGTGTGACGGAAGATTTTAATTACAGCTCGGCCCACGAAACCATAGGCGACTTTGCCTTTTGGCTGGATGAATCGGCCAACCGTGCACGATTCACCCACGTCCGGTTAAAGCCGGGCAATCTGCGGGCTGGCATGGAGACCATCCGGAACCTCTGGGAGGAGCAATATCCCGGTCAGGAACTCAGCTATTTCTTCCTGGATGAGAAAATCGCCGAACAATATGCATCAGAAATTTTGCTTCGGAAGGTGCTGCTTGCATTTTCCATTGCCGGCATCATCATTTGTCTCCTTGGCATGAGCGCCATGGCCCTGCTCATTTCCCGGCAGCGCACCAGGGAAATTGGTATCCGGAAGGTGAATGGTGCCAGCATCTCCCTGATCATGGTTTTACTTAACAGGGATTTTATAAAATGGATCCTGCTGGCCTTTGTTCCGGCCATTTCGCTCATCTATTATACCATGAACCGCTGGCTTGAGAATTTTGCCTATCAAACCGCCCTGAGCTGGTGGATCTTCCTTTTGGCTGGAATGATTGTTCTGCTCATCACCGTGTTCACTGTATCCCTTCAATCTTATCGCAGCGCATCCAGGAATCCGGTGGAGGCACTCAGGCATGACTGAAAAGTACGGAGCCGGTAATTCCTTTATATTTTATCAGGTCTTTCATTTTAGGCTCTTTGCTCTGATTTTGAATTGCATACTTCCTCCCTGCTGCTGAATAATATTTGAGAGAGCAGATATAATTGACTAAATTTGTTTCTGTAGAAACTATTTCGAGAAATGGAATCCATAAGAAAATATGACAGAGCTGCTTGAATTAAGACGTCTGTTACATAAGCATCCGGACTTGTCTCATCATGAAAATGGAACAAAAGAAATCATTGAAAATCATTTCACTGAATTCAAACCGGATGAGACCATTTCATTCGGAGCCGGAGGTGTAGGCTTCCTTTTCAGAGGTGAAAGTAAAGGAAATCTCACTGTTTTCAGGGCTGAACTGGATGCTTTACCAATTCATGAAACAGGACAGGTGCCTTATTCATCAGCTAATCCGGGTATCAGTCATGCATGCGGACATGACGGGCATATGGCTATCCTTACCGGGTTTGGAGGGTATGTTGCTAAGAACAGGCCTGCTCGCGGTTCTGTGCTGATCCTTTTTCAGGCAGCTGAAGAAAGAGGAAATGGAGCTAAGCAGGTGATGGCTCATTCCGAATTTCTCCGCAGGAAGCCCGAATGTATTTTCGCGCTTCACAATATTCCTGGCTTAGCCCTTCATTCGGTAACAACCAGGGATGGGGCATTTTCGTCAGCCTCGGCTGGGATGATCATTCAACTGATTGGGAAAACTTCTCATGCAGCTGAACCTGAACAGGGCATTAATCCGGATAAAGCCATCGCCAAGATGATTGAGCAGGTACATGCCTTAAATGCTCATTATACAAGGCTGAAAGACAAAACCTTTGCGACTGTAGTCCACATACAGCTGGGAGAAGAAGCACATGGAACCTCTCCGGGATACGCGGAGGTGAGGCTCACACTCAGATCTGCAACCCCCGAAAGCATGGTTGAATTCAAAGATTTTCTAAAGAAGGAGATCGTCCGGATCACTCAAGAGCACAAGCTTGAATGGAAATTTGAATTCACAGAGGAGTTTCCGGCAGTTATTAATGATACGGGCTGTGTGGGAATGATCCGGAACGCTGCCCGTGAAGCTGGCGTACCCTTTATAGAGATGAAAGAAGCCTTTCGCTGGTCTGAGGACTTCGGATATTATACAGAAAGCATAAAGGGTGGATTCTTCGGAATAGGTTCGGGCATCAACCAGGCTGCCCTGCACAATCCCGATTTTAATTTTCCCGATGAACTGATCTCTACCGGAATAAAGTTGTTCAATTCCTTATATAATCAGTTACACAAATAAGCTATAATATATGCTGGAAATAGAAAAGCTGACTTCATATGATGATATGCAGTCGGTTGACAAAGAGACATTTGTAGATTTTATGTTTACCCATCTGGGTGAGTATGGTGATCCAAAGAAAGAGATCGGAAAATGCCTTGATTACGCATTTTCGAAAGAAAAATCTGAAGGCGGTTTCGCTCTCGCAGCTTTTAACGATGGTAAACTAGTCGGCGGACTGATCATGAACCGAACAGGCATGGCAAACTATATTCCTGATTGGGTACTTGTATTTGTAGCGGTTGCCAGTTCCTGCCGGGGAAAAGGATATGGAGCACGTATGATCAAAGAGGCAATCAAACATTGTGATGGTGATATTAAACTCCACGTCGAATACGATAATCCCGCCAAACGTTTATACGAACGAATCGGGTTTAACTCCAGGTATGCTGAGATGAGATTTAAGAATAAATAATGCCACTTATGCCAAGCACTTCAATAATCGAGATTGACCGATACGCAATCGAGAATAATGTCTCGTTTATTAAATCCTTGTGCACCGGTAACACGCGAATATCGGCTGTTGTCAAGGGAAATGCGTATGGACATGGAAGCAGGGAAATTATTCGGATCGTTGAGGATTTGGGCATTCGTCATTTTGCTGTTTATTCATCGGCGGAAGCAAGGGAAGCGCTTCCCCACTGTTCACCCGAATCGAATCTTATGATAATGGGGTTTATTGCTTTGGAAGACCTGGACTGGATTCTTTTAAATGGAATCGAATTCTTTATTTCCGATCCCGAATGGCTCGACCAGGTCATTTATCGTTCAAAGTCGCTGAATACTTCTGCAAAGGTACACCTGGAAGTCGAAACAGGTATGAACCGGACCGGTATGTCGCTGGCACAGTTACGAATGGCAGTTAAAATCATTCAACAAAACGAGCGCTATATTAAGGTTATAGGAGTAGCTTCCCATTTTGCCGGAGCTGAAAGTATAGCAAATCATAAAAGGATCAAGAAGCAACTGTCAGTTTTTTCCAGGAGGATTAGCTTCTTAAATGAAAGTGGCATCCGGGGGCTTACCAGGCATATCGCAAGCTCCGCGGCACTTATTAACTACCCGGAAAGCAGGTTTGATATGGTTAGAACCGGCATACTCATTTATGGCTATTGGCCAACCAGGGAAACACAGATCAGTTATGTTCAAAGGAAAAAGGACAGGATAGAACCTCTTAAACGGGCAATCAACTGGTATTCCCGTGTAATGCAGTTGAAGCATGTCCCTGAGGGTGAATTCATCGGTTACGGTTTATTCTACCAGGCCGACAGGAAAATGAAGACAATGATTGTCCCTGTTGGTTATTGTAATGGATACAGCAGATCCCTGAGCAATAATGGGCACGTTATTGTAAATGGGCAGCGATCGCCCGTAATTGGAATCGTAAACATGAATATGATTATTTGTGATATCTCTGAGATAAGTGGTGTTAAAAATGGGGACCGCGTAACCCTGATCGGAAAGCAGAATGAGGTTGAGATTTCCTTTTCTTCCTTTGCAGAAATGAATAACTCCCTTAACTATGAGATACTTGCCAGACTACCTGAAAACATAGAAAGAATTGTAATTCAATAACTAAATTATGGCTTTCATAACCCTTGACAAAAAGAAATTAGAAGCCAACTTTCTATACCTGGATAAACTGTTTGAAAAGCGGAATATCAGGTGGACAGTCGTTTCAAAAATACTTTCCGGTAACCGTATGTTTATGTCCGAATTGCTTTCACTGGGAGTACGACAAATTGCAGATTCCAGAATAAGCAACCTGAAGACCATAAAATCAATGGATCCGGATATCGAAACCATGTATATTAAACCACCTGCCAAACGCTCCATCTCCAGTGTGGTTAAATATGCCGATATAAGCATGAACACCGAAATAGAAACCATTAAACTTCTCTCCGAGGAAGCACATAATCAGGGGAAAACTCATCAGATTATTATAATGATTGAATTGGGTGAACTTAGAGAAGGTGTTTTAGGTGAAGAATTTATCGAGTTTTATTCAAGTGTGTTCAAGCTTAAAAATATTGAAGTGGTTGGCATAGGAACAAACCTTACCTGTTTGTATGGCGTTCTGCCCAACCAGGACAAGCTCATACAGCTGTGCCTTTATGAACAACTGATTGAGGCTCGCTTTAACAAGCAGATTCCCTATGTGTCAGGAGGCTCTTCTGTGACAATCCCACTTCTTTTGAATAAAATGCTGCCAAAGGGAATTAATCATTTTCGTGTCGGGGAAACTCTTTTTCTGGGAACAGATGTTTACAACGATGAGCCCATGAAAAACATGAAGACTGATGTGATAAAACTCTTCACGGAAATCATTGAGCTAAATGAGAAACCCCTCGTGCCTTCGGGAGATTTGGGAAGCAATGTTGAAGGAAATGCTTTTGAGTTCAAGGAGGAAGACATCGGACAGAAAGCCTGTCGTGCAATTCTCGACCTGGGCTTACTCGATGTGGATATGGACCACCTGAAACCTGTTGACGGGGAGGTACAATTTGCTGGTGCAAGTTCAGATATGCTGGTAGTCAACCTTGGGAATAATAAAAACGGGTATCGTGTAGGGGATCTTATCGAATTCAGAATGGACTACATGGGTGCCTTGCGCACCATAAATTCCAAATACATCGATAAAAGAATCAAATAATAATTGGTGGAAATTAGCTGGCTGTCCTCCGGAGCTCCTTGTTAAGTTGGGCCCAAATGGAGTCTATAATGCGGGAAATCTTTGAATCCGGGGCAAATTCCGGAATGGATTGTTCTGCAATCATGGCATGGACCACCGCTTCGTCAAAAGGAATTTTGCCCAACAGGGGAATGGATTGACCGGATAGAAAATCTTCGATCTCCCTGCTTATCCCCGAATGGATATCAAACTTATTGATTATGGCATAAAGAGGAATGTCGAATTGTCTCACCAGCTCCACTGTTCTTTGAGCATCGTGCAGACTACTTTTGGATGCTTCTGTTACCAGCAGCACGGCATCGCTTCCCGTGATGGAAGAAATAGCCGCACAACCGGTACCCGGAGGGCCGTCTGTAAGAAGCAGCCCGGCCTTTCTTTCGTTCGCTATTTCTCTGGCCTTTCTCCGGACCTGGGCAACCAGCTTCCCGCTGTTCTCTTCTCCCGGACCCATCAGGGCGTGTGTCATGATTCCGGCACGGGTGCTGGAGACAAACCAGGAGTTATTGGTGCTTTTTTCTGAGTGGATGGCACTGGAAGGACAAATTCTTTCACACAACCTGCACCCTTCGCACTTGAAAGGATCGATACTGCGATTACCCGATTCACTGATGTTTATGGCATCGAATCTTCAGTACTCGCTGCAGATACCGCATTGTGTGCAAAGGTCCGGATCAATAGAGGCCACCCAGGCTCCTTCGAAAACATGCTTCTCCAGGATCTTTGGTTTCAGAATCAGGTGCAGATCCGCTGCATCCACATCCCCGTCGCATAGCACCAGGTTATCACCGGTAGTGGCCAGTGCGGCAGTGACCGAGGTTTTGCCTGTTCCTCCTTTACCGCTGATAATGGTAATCTCTTTCATGAAATCAGACCTTTCTCTAACAGATTTTTTATGATCTTCTGATGAGCAGCAAGCACATCTTCCGGTGTTTCACTGAACAGATCGGCCCTGGCATACTGAGAAGCGTAAGACTTACTGAAGGGAATTTCGCTGAGTATTTCCACCTCTTCCTCCCTCAGGTATTCATAGATGTCCTGATTGCCCAGATTTGCCTTGTTAATAACCACCCCGAAAGGTTTTCCAATCTCCCTAACCAGTGCAAGCATCAGTTTCAGATCGTGTTTGCCAAAAGGAGTGGGTTCGGTAACCAGGATAATGTAATCGGCGTCGGAAATGGTCTCCACAACCGGATAGCTGGTCCCGGGTGGAGCATCGAGTATCACCACATTTTCATTGGCAGGAATAGCCCGTTTCAGGGATCTGATCACCATGGTTTGCATGGTGGATCCAATTTTCAGCCGGCCTTCGAGAATCCCATTTCCGCCCTGGTCCTGATATCTGGTGATGGTGCCAACGGGTTCATCTTGCTCATAGATGGCATCGACCGGACAGGCTACCAGGCAGGCTCCGCAGGAATGACAAAGACTCGAGTTAACTTCTGCGAAGCCGGCCGGTGGGATAACCACAATGGCGTTGAACTCGCAATATTCCACGCATTTTCTGCAAAAGGTACAGCGGGCTGTATCTATAAAGGGAATCTCCTGGTTAATGTTAACCCGATTTAGCAGAAGTGCTTCCGGAAAAAAGAGTTTATCATTGGGCTCCTCCACATCACAATCCACCAAAAGCGCATTCGTTTCTGTCATCCGGTTGACCGCACGGTAGAGATTAATGGCCACGGTGGTCTTACCTGTACCCCCCTTTCCGCTGGCAACGGCGATACGAATTGTCATATTCCGGTATTAATGATCGCAATAGTTGGCTGAAAAACTAATTTTCTCATGTAGAAAGCCATTTACCAGTTCTTCGGGAGTGAGGGAGGGTGCACCCACAAAAACATTGATACCCCTCTCGTTAAAGAGATCAATGGCCCGTTGACCCATTCCTCCGGTAATTATTTCAGTTGCCCCGCGCTCAGCCAGCCATGGAGGTAATAGTCCGGGCTTGTGAGGGGGTGCATCTAAATAGGTGATCTCTGTGATCTTTTTTTCTTCAACCTTTACCATGGCAAATTGCTGGCAATGGCCAAAATGCCCATCCAGTTTTCCATAACTGATGGGTACGGCAATTATTCCTGTCATTTCAGTCAATTATTTAATCATGTAATGTTATCCGGGTTAATCTTTCTGCCCGGCATTTCTTCCCGTGCCCCTTCCAGCGCCTCTGCCACCTCCCCGGTTGGCAGCCCTTCCGGCTGCTCTTCCTACCCCTCTTCCCATTCCCCTTCCAGGTCCTCTTCCCATAAATGGCTCCTGTCCGGTTTCACTGGTGTCTTTGGTGCTGCATTTACCCATTTGTCTGCCGGTTCGGGATCCTTGCCCCTCTGGTCCGGTTCTGTCAAATCCTGGCATTTTTTTTTAAATAGGTTCTTTAATCATTCATTACTTGATGCGGTCAATAATATCGGCAATGGATCTGGAATCATCAGACAGGAGAACCATCTGGATATTGAACTTCTCCAATAGCTCCTTTGCTTTAGGCCCGAAATCGCCTGATATTATTTTGCTGGCACCCAGCTCGATCACTTTTTCGACGGCTTTTGTTCCGGCCCCATGCGAAGCTTCCTTATTTTCGTTTTCGTGGAACGTGGTTTCTCCGGTCTCTTCATCCAGGAGGCAAAACCATTCTGCGCGCCCAAATCGCAGATCAAAACCTGATTCAAGCTTCTTGCCTGTAGAGGATATGATTGTTTTCATATTTGTTCTTTAATGGAATGAATATTTTCTGATTTACATAAGGGGCAGTGCTGACCGGTTAGGTTATCCGGAATGTTAAAACGAGTTTCACAGTCCTCACAGGCGAACCACGAATGATCCAGACTGGCATTTCCAAACACAGATCTGATTTCGCGGGTTTCTACCAGGGCCCTGGCAATTTTCCGCCGGGCACTTTCATATACCCGGGCGAATGTGGCCCGTGAAACACCCATCAGGTGAGAGGCCTCCTGGTGATTCATCAGCTGGTAGTCGGCCAGTTTTATGGCTTCATATTCTTCATACAGAAGATCCACATGCTCTTTGCTGCCATGCCGGTTCCCGTAAGGTTTATACCCCCTGAAGCCCGGAGGGGCAGCCACTTTCCGCATCCTTTTTCGTCTGGGCATGTTTTTAAATTCCTGCCAAATATAATGAGAATATTCTCATAATAGAAATGTTTTGCTGAGTAATTTCATATTTACTGGTCCCACCGGGGCAGACTATTTGTTTAAAGGGGCTCTGCGATAAGATAATTATCAAATTTTTACTACATTTGCACCTCGAAAAACGGGGTATAGCGCAGTCCGGTTAGCGCACCTGCTTTGGGAGCAGGGGGTCGCAGGTTCGAATCCTGCTACCCCGACAAATGAAAATGAAGGAGTTAGATGTGTTCTAACTCCTTTTCTTTTTTAATTAGGTGAAACAGAGGTGAAACTATTTGGGTTTATTGGTTAAGCTACCTGTTACCTTTTTGCATTTTTAGAAATCCAATGGATTAGCTATATTAATCCAAAATCGTTCAAAATCGTTTTCCTTAAGTTTGCGTTCGCCTTCTCCTTACCAATCTTATTTACATAATCCAAATACTTATCAGCACCTTCGTTAGTTGATAAAAGTTCATCCATATGGCTATTCAACATTCTAAGAAAAATGGTGTTTATGGACAAATTCCCAATTAGGTGGCATAATTTTTGCTTTTTCATAACATGTCCCATTCTTCCTAACCTCCGCAATTCATGAAGACATTTTCAAAGTATATCATTATAGTTTTAAATATATCATTGTTACCCAAAACTCTTCATTCTCAGGACTCCATTCAATTCAGGAAGCTCTACCTGCATACGGATAGGGATATTTATTTTCCAGGTGATTCAATATGGTTTAAGGGCTATTACCTTGATGCCAATTCGCACCAATTTGTTTCCGGGATTTATAGTATGTATTCAGATTTGATAGATGACAAAGGTATGAAGATCTGTAGCCAGATTTTTCCAATTGTGAATGGTGTTGCAGCAGGGAAATTCAATATTTCCGATTCTGTGAAAGCAGGAGAGTATGTAGTGCGGGCTTTTACTGATCTACAAAAAGACCTAGCGTGAGTTTATCACGAGATAAAGTCTAAAACGCTATAACTATCAGGGACACATAAAGATAGGCCTCATTTA
>JARGFM010000051.1 GCA_029210725.1 Bacteroidales bacterium
ACTCATGTTGTGTTTTATTTCCCAAAAACAAAACTACAACATGAAGGGGAAACCTCCGGGGAGTACCCTTCTCTTTTTTATGTTATTTTAGTCGGACAGTAGTGATAAATTATGAAAAAAATAACCTTATTGGCTTTCAGTATGCTTATCATCTCTGCCGGACTGAGTGCGCAGAAGATGAATACGGTCAAGACCGACCTTTTCAGCGCTTTCCTCAGAACGGGGGTTCTCAAATATGAGAGGGCGCTTAATGAAAATATGAGTGCCCAGCTGGGCTTTTTCTATACCGCTTACAGTCCCGGAGACATCGATACTAAATTGAGCGGGATCGGGATCACCCCCGAATTCAGGTACTACCTGTCTGATACTCCTGCACCCCACGGAACCTATCTGGCTCCCAACTTTCGTTACATGAGCCTCACCGTTGAGGATCCTGTAGAAAATGTGGAAGGTACACTGACCTCCCTGGGATTTGCCATTAACATTGGAAAACAAGCGGTTCTGAAAGACCTCATCGTCATCGATGCCTGGGTAGGGCCTGTGTATGCCTTCCGGTCGATCAGTGGATCAGCCGAAGATGTGGAGACGGGACAGATTTCCGGCGCGGACGGCTTTGGGATCAGGCTGGGAATCGCCATCGGTCTCGCCTTTTAAGCTAAAACACGAGTCTGAACCGGGTTCTTCCGGGTTGGGAGTCAAACTCGATCCGTCCAGCGTTCATAGCCATCACCTGGCGGCTGTAGCTGAGACCCACTCCTGTTCCTCTCTTTCGGTTGGTAAAGAAAGGCATAAAGATTTGATCGGATATTTCTGGAGGAATGCCTTCCCCGTTGTCGGTTACCTTCAGAACTATCCGGTTTTTTTCTGATTCAGCAGAAAGCACAATTTCCGCCTGATCTCTCCCCTCCACCGCCTGAACCGCATTCTTAACCAGGTTCAGCATCACCTGGGTAATCATCTGCTCATCGGCATGGATCTTCAGTTCAGAAGGCGGGCATTCAAAAGATATCCGGAGACCGGAATGTCCCTTATAGTGCTCTGTCAGGCTTTCCAGTTTTTCAAACAAATCAGAAACAACGAACTCTTTCAGGATTGGATCGGGGATTCGGGACAGGACCCGGTATGATTCAAAAAAAGTGGTAAGCCCTGCACTCTGTTCCGCAATGGCATTCAATCCTTTCAGAGTCTGCTGAACCGCAGCCGCCGGCACCTCAGTTCCGGCCACGATGATTTCGTCTTCCGCCCATATCTCTTTCAGGGTGGTGGAGATGGAGGTAATGGGCGCCAGGGAATTCATGATCTCATGACTCATGACCCGGATCAACCTGATCCAGTCGTCAATTTCTTTGCGTTCCATTCCGGCAGAAAGGTCCTGGAGGGTTATCACCCTGAGATCCTCTCCCTTCAGGTGGACCTCTACGGCCTGAAGGCCTAAAACTCTGTTCAGGCCGGTCTCCCTATCCTGAAAAGTAAGTTCTGAACGGTCCAGCGAATTCATCTCCTCCATCTTCCTGCAGAGACCCGGATACCATTGAGACAAAGCCCCGATATGGGTAAGTTGAGGCAAGTTCAGAAGCCTGAGTGCCTCCTCGTTAATGTGGTTTATATACCCGGTTTTCGAAAAAACCATCAGTCCGCTTGACAAATGCTCCAGGATCCGGCCAAAGTATTGCTCCTGCCTCTCATTACTCAGTTTCATCTCCCGGAAACTGTCATTCAGGCGGTTCAGGTGTTGGTGCAACTCATTGATGATCCTGCTTCGTTGTGTGGAGCTGTACTTGATGGAGGTGTCATCATTCTCAAGTGCCCTGAAGAAGAATAATACCTCCCGGTTCCAGCGGGTCAGCTGCATATAGAGCAATACCCCGAGCACCGACACGGAGATCCCCAGCAGGATGGCCAGATGGATCCTTGAGGACCATAGTGCCCAGCCCAGCAGCGTCGCGCTGATCACCAGGAGAATGATGAATACCGCCAGAGTATTCTAATGAGGTTTAAAGCCCATATTTCTTTATTTTATTGTAGAGGGTCTGCCGGGAAATTCCCAGCCGGGAGGCCACAGCAGTCATATTCCCTCCGTTCTTCTGCAGGGCATATCCAATCAGCCTGGCCTCCACCTCCTCCAGGCTTCCATCCAGGGATGCGGAAGAGTGCGTGCCAGCGACTGTAAACTGGAAGCTCTCCCTGTCGATGGTCTTTCCCTCTGCCAGGATCACTGCCCGCTCCATGCTGTGCTGGAGCTCTCTGACATTTCCGGGCCAGGACCATTTCTTAAGTGCCGCTTCGGCCGTTTTGTCCATCCTCAGTCCGGGCTTGTTATAGCGCCTGCTAAAATAATGGAGAAAACAGGCAGCCAGAAGCAGCACATCATCTCCCCGCTCACGCAGGGGAGGAAGTTCTACCACGATGGTATTGATGCAGTAGAGCAGGTCCATCCGGAAGCTGCCCTCCTCTACCATCCGTTCCAGGTTCATATTGGTCGCACAGATCAGACGAATATCCACCGGAATTACCTCTGTACTTCCCAGCCTGGTAATAGTGCGGTTCTGCAGGACATTCAGAAGTTTGGCCTGCAGCGTTGGGGAAAGGTTGCCAATCTCATCAAAAAAGAGCGTTCCGCGGTGGGCCGCTTCTATTTTTCCGATGCGATCGGTATGGGCATCGGTAAAAGCTCCCCTCATGTGTCCAAACAGTTCACTCTCAAAAAGGGAATCGGGTACTGCTCCCAGGTCCACACTCACCAAAATCTCCCGGGAACGGTCGGAACGTTCATGGATCTCCCGGGCAATTAACTCCTTCCCGGTCCCGTTCTCGCCTGTGATCAGCACATTGGCAGGGGTGGCCGCCACCTTTTCAACCATCTCCATCACCCGGGATATGACCGGTGACCTTCCAATAAAGCGGGCGGACTTTGTTTTTAATCCAGCCTTCAGAGACTCCTTGTCTTTCTGAAGCGATTTGACCTGGCGCCTGAAATCGGTAAGCCGGACCGCAGTGCGCATGGTAGCCAGCAATTTCTGGTTGTCCCACGGCTTCAATACAAAATCTACGGCACCTTCTTTGAGAGCGGTTACTGCCAGTTCAATATCCCCGAAGGCGGTAATTAAAACCGCCGAAAGATCCTGGTCCAGTTTTCTGACCTCCCTCAGCCAGAAGAGCCCTTCATTACCTGTGTTCTGACCTGCAGTAAAATTCATATCCAGCAATACAGCGCTGTAAGATTCTCCCTGCAATTCAGTAAGGAGCTGACCCGGCTTGCTGAGACAGGTCACCCCCGAAAACTCCCTGGAGAGCAGAAGATCCAGTGCCGTCCGTACATTCCGGTTATCATCCACGACCAGTATGCGGGCTTCGGTCATGCGATAAAACTACATCCGGATAAAATTAAAAGCAATAAAATGTCCAAATATTTGACAGTCTGTTGTCCAAATCATGGACATTAACGAAGTTGCAGCTAATCATATATATCATAAAACAAGGAACTTAGCCAGGTGGCACAGCATTGGTAAGGTTGCTGGCGCCCCGGGAATCAGAGGCTATAAAACGACATCTTCATGAAAGAAATCATCATCCAGGCCACGCAGCTGACTAAACGCTTTAAATCGGATTCCGTAGAAACCACCGCAGTCAGAGCCATAGATCTGACTATAGCGAAGGGAGAATTTGTAGCCATTATGGGGCCCTCCGGCTGTGGAAAGACGACCCTTCTAAACCTCCTGGGCCTCATCGACCGGCCCACTTCCGGAAGCATTTCACTGAACGGATTCCAATCCAGCCCGCTGTCTGAAAATGAAATGACCAGGCTCAGGAGGGGCTATATAGGTTTCATCTTTCAAAATTTCAACCTGGTTGATGAATTGAATGTATCCGAAAATGTGGAGCTTCCCCTGATCTTCAAGGGAATAAAGCGTAAGGAGCGTAAGGAGCGTGTTGGGGCGATTCTGGATTCTCTGAAGCTGGGGCACCGCGGCCGGCACTACCCTCAACAGCTTTCGGGTGGACAACAGCAAGGGGTAGCATTTGCGCGTGCCATTGTGAACCGGCCCCGGCTGCTCCTGGCCGATGAGCCTACCGGGAACCTGGACTCAAAGAACGGGACCGCAATCATGGATCTGCTTACCGAGCACAACCGCAAGGGGGCAACGGTGGTGATGGTTACCCACTCCCTGAAGGATGCCAGCTATGCTCATCGGATCATCAATCTCCATGATGGAGCAATCCTTAACTGATAGTAGTAAAGCACAGAACAAACAGAGCAATGATACGTACCTATATCACTATCGCATTTAAATACCTGGTCAGGCAACCCGCATATTCCGTCCTGAGCATCCTGGGATTCTCCCTGGCCTTTGCCAGCCTGTTCGTCATATACTCCCAGGTGAGCTATCAAAGGAGCTATGACAGGCACCTGGAAATCCGGGACCGTGTTTACAGGCTAAGCGGAGAGATCAATCTGCCCGACAACGAGAACATACATGCCCAGCTGGGCCCCCGCCTGGCGCCGGTAATGAAAGAGGAAATTCCGGCCGTGGTGCAGATGGCCCGCCTGGTTTCTTTTGATGAAAAATGCTTAGTCCATGCAGGGGAACAAATCTTTTTCGAAGATCATGTCTACTTTGCTGATACTACGGTGTTTGAACTCTTTCCCCTGCAGTTCCTGTATGGTACTCCTCAAAATGCCCTGCTAACTGAGGGACAGACAGTTATTTCAGAGAGTTTCGCAGAGAAATATTTTGGCTCGGCCGATGTCCTCGGCAGGCAGCTTAAGATCAATAATGACAGGATATATGAGGTCACCGGGGTTACCAAAGACCTCCCCGACAATGTACACCATAAACTGCATATGCTCCTTTCTATGAAATCTCTGAGCCCTCCCGTACTGGAGTTACTGGATGCTGAGGATTCAGAGAATTACTGGAGGCCCTTTGCCTATAGTTTTATTTTGCTTGGAGAAAATAACTCAATAAGCGAAGTGGAGCATGCATTCCCCGCCTTTTATGAAAAACACATGGCTCAATTCGGAAACTTTCTGAAGGCCGATTTCAAATTAATTATCACTGCCCTGCCAGATCTGCATTTCACCCCCCAGTACACCTATGATCTCCCAAAAGGCAACCGGACTTACAGCTATCTGCTGATGGCGGCCGGACTGTTCCTTCTGTTAATTGCCCTGCTGAATTATACCAATCTGCTTTCCGCTTCCTTGGCATCCCGGACCCACAGCCTGGGGATCTTCAAGATCAACGGGGCCGAACGATTTCACATCTTCAAATTGCTGATTACGGAATCGCTCATACTTATTGTCATAGCAGTAGCTGTAGCCTGGTTTATGCTCACTGCAGCAGAGACCTGGTTTACGGGTCGGCTGAGTGGTACCCTGATGCAATCCGGATTCCGGACAGCCAGCTTTCTGCTATTGACCCTGCTGGTCCTTGCTGCCATTTCCCTTGCTTTCATACTCACCATAATCAGCAGAGTATATCGCCAGCCCATCCACCTTTTGAAAGGCGATTCCAGCCTGGGAGCAAAGATAAAGCGCTATGGTTTTGGAAAAGGAAGCATTGTCATTCAGTTCACCTTTTCTGTGATCCTGATTATCTCCTCGCTACTGATCACCAGGCAGGTGCAATACCTCCTCAAAGCCGGGATTGGATTTAATACGGATAACATTGTTCAGGTAAAACTCCATGCCGAGGGAGTAGCCCTGGAAAAGATTTTCTCTTTTAAGCAAGAGTTAAAAAAGAGCTCCGTGGTCCGGGAAGTGGCTTATTCAAGCAATGTGCCGGGAGAGGTATTTGCCACTTCTCACTTCAAAGTTGATGCAGACGGACAGGAGGCCTCAAAAATAGTCTCGCTGCTCGCCATTGATGCCGACTACCTTCCCCTGATGCAGATGGAGCTTAAAGAAGGGAGGAATTTTGATCGGGACAGGCCCACCGATCCCCAGAGTGGAGTGATCCTCAATGAAGCATGTATCGGCTTTCTGGGCATGGGTGACTCCCTGACCGGCAAGCGGATTCGGGAAATTGAAATTATTGGCGTAGTTAAAAACGGGAAATTTAACTCCCTGCATGAGGAGTCCAGACCCGTTGCACTTTACTTTATGACAGGCAACCGGGGTTATATGAATGTGAAACTGAATACAGGCGATCTGTCCGGTGCGCTCATTCAGATCCAGGATACCTATGAAAAATTCTTTGATAACATCCCCTTCGAGTATAGCTTCCTCGACCAGACTGTGGAGCAGATGTACCGCAACGATATTAACCAGAGTAAACTGCTGGCCATCTTTACCATTCTGAGCATTGTTATTTCCAATATCGGCCTGTTTGGACTGGTGTCGCTCCTGAACCGTTTACGCATCCGGGAAATCGGGATCAGGAAGGTAAACGGGGCCCACAGATGGCAGATTGTACTGCTGCTGGGGAAACAACTGCTGGTCTGGGTGGCCGTCGCAATAGACTTAGCCATCCCGGTGACCTGGTATGTTAGCAGGCTCTGGCTGCAAAATTTTGCAACCCGCATCTCCTTTTCCTGGTGGATCGTACTTCTGGGAGGAGTGATCATCCTGCTGAGCGCCATGATCACCACCGCTGGAATTACCCTGCGGGCTTCCGCCCGCAACCCGGTAGATACCTTAAGATACGAATGATGAAAGCGATCGTGAAACTTTTTTTAGTACTGGTCACCCTGACGGTGGCTGTTTTCGGATGGATCACCGGACAATACAGGGACCGGGATTTTTTGATCCTGGTTCTGGTCCTGACCTCGCTTACCCTGTCCACATTCCTGATACTGAATATTCTGGACTACAGGCTCCAGGCCAGGAAAAGGAAAGAAAAGGAATCCAGGTCCCGGGAGCTCCCCGGTGAAGAAGCAAAAAAAATAAAAAGAGCGGAAGGTAGTTTTGCCCTTCGGGAAAAAAAGTCAGGACTTAGCTGGGGAGGAGGAAACATCAAAGCCAGCGAAGCCACCCGGGGAAGCAGGCGGAAATTTCTGGGCCGGTAGATTTCCTGGCCAGGAATTATCTGCTCCTTACCTGGACATCCGTTGATTCCTTCCGATCAGGAAGTATAGCACAGATCCCAGGAAGGGAAGAAAGAGAATAATCAATACCCAGATAATCTTTTCATTTCCAGGAAAATCATTCATAAGTGCGCTGATCAGCGCCAGCAGCGGAATCAGAAAGATAAAGAGGACTACAAAAAGTGTAAGAAGCAATCCGCCACCGAATAGAAAAAGAAAAGTCATCTCCGAAGTAATTTAAGTTGTCCTTAAAACTATGAAATATTCCGCTGCCGGTCAACGGGCAATATTTTATAACTTGTTATACTGAAACCTTTAATCCTTAAGCTATGAAAAATTATATGGCCCTGTTAGTTGCCCTGCTTGTCCTGGCTGCCTGCGCCAGGCAGGAGCAGCAGGCCACATCCACCACATCCTCCTTTCCCCTGGAAGCTTATGTGAAGCAGGAAGATCCCGCCTTCCGCTACGACATTGTTGAAAGGCTGAAGGGAGAATCCTGGACCGAATACAGGATTAAGATGGTCTCCGGAACCTGGCTGAGCAGCCAGGAGGTGGATGAACCGGAATGGTGGCACTGGCTCACCATGGTAGTCCCCGATGACATTCAAGAATCTGAATCCCTGATGCTCACCGGGGGCGGCTGGAGAGGCGACAGCATCCCCATTGCAGCTACCGAAGATATGATACAAGCAGCCCTTTCCACGGGTTCGGTGGTATCCCATATAAGTAATATCCCCTTTCAACCTATCGATTTTACAGGGGATAGCCTGGAGGGACTCTTCGAAGACGAATTGATCGCCTTTGCCTGGCTGCAATTTCTGGAGGGCGGAGCCGGTGAGGAACTGCAGATCTGGCTGCCCCGATTCCCCATGACCCGTGCGGTGGTCAGGGCCATGGATGTGGCAGAGGAAATATGCGAATCCGATCATCAGAAAATAGACGGATTTTTTGTGGCCGGGGCATCTAAACGGGGATGGACCACCTGGACGGTGGCGGCGGTGGATGAAAGGGTGATAGGCATTGCTCCGGTGGTGATTGATCTGCTCAATATCATTCCCTCATTCAATCACCACTGGCAGTGTTACGGAGAGTGGGCCCCTGCCATTGATCCTTATAAAAACCAAGGCATTATGAACTGGATCTATACCGATGAATTCCTGGCCATGCTGAAACTGGTAGAACCCTACCAGTTCCTGGAGCGCCTGGCCATGCCCAAGCTTCTGATCAATGCCACCTGTGATGAGTTTTTTGTCACCGACTCCTGGCAATTTTACTGGAAGGAGCTTCAGGGGGAAAACTTCCTGCAATATATCCCCAATGTGGGGCACGGCCTGCATGGCTCTTACCTTCCTCAAAGTCTGGTTGCTTTTTACCGGAGCACCATAAGCGATTTGAAAATACCTGCCTTTCAATGGCATATCAGCAATGATACCATTTATACACAGGTGGACCCGGAAAGCAACTATCAGATCCGCCTCTGGGAGGCGGTGAATGAGAAAGACCGCGACTTTAAGCTCTATGTGATTGGAGAGGAGGCCTGGAAAATGGAGGCCTTGGAGCAAAACGGAGAGGGCACTTATATCGTTCCGGTTAGCCCGCCTGAAAGCGGCTATAAAGGAGCCCTGGTGGAAGTGGTGTTCGATCCGGATTCCGAATTCCCGCTGACACTTACCACAGGAACCCTGGTCACTCCGGACCGCTATCCTTTCCCGCCTTTCCTGACCGAATAATCCGGTTTTCAGCTGACCAGACTAAGGGATTAGGCAGGGGAATCAGCGAACAGGTTTTTCTCTTCCTTCAATACCTTCATGGGATCTGATTGCCCGTTTTTTTCAAATTTCTTACATTTAACCATCATTCTGCCGTTTACCCTGACAAACACCAAAGATGAAACCAAGCTTATACCTGCCGGCCCTTATTGTCATTCTATTCTCTGCCTGCAATTCCTCTGTTCCCCCTGCTGAAACCGACAAGCATCTATGCATCCGCATGAACCAGGTGGGATACTATCCCGGTGCCCTTAAAGAGTTTTTGGTGGCAGATTATGAGGCCAGCTCTTTTCAGATCCTGGACAGAAGGGGAAAAAAAGCCTTTGAGGGAAAACTCATTGATAAGGGGGCCTGGGACAAATCGGGAGAACACATCCTCCAGGGGGATTTCTCAGACCTGAGTGAAACAGGAACCTTCACCATTCAGCTGAATACCGGACTGACTTCCCCACCCTTTGAGATCGCAGAGGGTGTTTATGAAGCTGCCCTGGATGCTTCTATCAAAAGCTTCTATTTCCAACGGGCCTCCATGGCTATTGAGGAGCCGTACGGAGGAGTATACCGGCGGGCTGCCGGCCATTCCCGGGGAGCACTTAAATATACCGGAAAGCGGCAATGGCATCCCCGATCTGCTGGATGAGATCCGCTATGAACTGGACTGGGTGATGACCATGCAGGACGAAGACGGGGGCGTGTTTCATAAGTTAACTGCCCTGGATTTTGCAGCATTTATCATGCCTGAGGACTATGACCTCGACCGCTATATCATTGGAAAAGGAACAGCGGCCAGTCTTAATTTTGCAGCTTTGATGGCCCTGGCTTCCAGAATATATGCTGAGGTGGATCCTGACTTCTCTTCCGATGCGCTGGTCGCTGCAGAAGACGCCTGGAACTGGGCCGGGGAAAACAGTAATCTCCCCTACAGAAATCCGCCGGATGCGCACACCGGGGAGTACGGGGACGATCAATTCAGTGATGATTTCTACTGGGCAGCAGCCGAACTCTTTATTACCACCGGGAAAGATACCTATCTGGAATCTTTGACCCGCTATGAGCAGCCTTACATCCACCAGATCACAAACAGCTGGAAATTCTTCATCAGGAATATGGGCTTTCATACCCTGCTGATCAACGGAAGAAATGACGAACTGATAAAAAAGCACCTGTCCCTCTCCGATGAGATCCTGTCAAAAATGGGATCCATACCTTACGGGATCAGTATCGACCATTTTGAATGGGGTTCCAACAGCGATGTACTGAACCAGGCCGTGATCCTCTGCATCGCCCATCATCTGAGCGGTGAACAAAAGTACCTCGATGGTGCCTTAAGAAACACCGATTATATTTTCGGGAAAAATGCCACCGGCTACTGTTTCCTTACAGGTTTCGGGTCGAAACAGGTTATGAATCCCCATCACCGTCCCAGCGGGGCCGATGATATTGATGAACCGGTCCCGGGATTCATTCCGGGTGGTCCCAATATGCATCAACAGGACCGTCAGGAGCTAAATTATGTATCCGATTTACCGGCCAGATCCTATGCAGATGTGGTGGAAAGTTATGCCTCCAACGAGGTGTGCCTGAACTGGAATGCCCCGGCAGTGTTTGTTCTGGGATACCTGGAGCAGGTACTCAAACAGGGATCAGGATGTTAGTTTCGTCACCGTCAACTCTTTGGCAAGACGGGCTTTACGTTTCAGATTAGCGGCAGTACTGGTGTCAATCACCTTATCCAAAATTGAAACAATTTTATCAGCAATGGATTCATCGATAATCAGGGGAGGCACTATGCCCAGGATGTTGTGCCGGAAGTAAAGGAGAAGTCCGCGGGAGGCAGCATCCAGCCCAATTTCCTGGACAAGGTCATCAGGAAGAGGCTCCCGGGTTTCTTTATTCTTCACCAATTCAATCCCAATTAAGAGTCCTTTTCCACGTACTTCTCCCATGTTTTTCTTATTCAAGCCGAGCGATTGCAATTTGTCCATCAGATAATGTCCGACCCGTGCAGCGTTATCGGGCAGTTTCTCATGGATGATCAAGTCAATATTGGCCAATCCCACTGCGGCACATACCGGGTGACCACTGGCCGTGGAACCATGTTCCAGACTATTTCCCTCTCCCAAAAACCGCTCAAATACGGACTCGGTTACAAGGGTCGCAGCCAGGGGAAGATATCCGCTGCTGATGGCTTTGGAAAGACACATGATGTCAGGCTGGGGTTCCCAGCTTTCACTCATAAACAGCGTTCCGGTTTTTCCGAATCCGGTGGTCACTTCATCTACGATAAAAAGAACCCCATGCTCCCTGCAGATCCTGCCCACCTCCCCGTAGTATTGTTCAGGGGGAGTGATATAGCCATAGGCTCCCATGATGGGCTCCATAATAAAAGCAGCCATGGTTTCCGGTCCCTCTTTCTGTATCTTTGCTTCCAGTGCTTTTGCACAGACAAGGTCACATTCCGGGTATCCACTCTTTCCATAGGGACAACGATAGCAATAAGGCGGATCTATCTGCACATATCCATCGAGTACCGGTCCGAATTTGTCCTTTTCCTCCTCAAGGCCCGAAGTACTCATGGCCCCATACGACACCCCATGATAGCAGTGCTTGAGAGAGACTATTTTAAATCTGCTCTGGTCCTGCTTTCCGGGGTCCTGTTTGTGATACTGCCTTGCGATCTTCAAGGCAGTTTCAACAGCCTCGGAACCATTGGTCCCCAGGTAGACATACTGGTATTGCGAAGGAGAGATTTGCACCAGCTTATCTGCCAGTTCCATGGCCCTGGGGTGAGTTTGCCTGAAACAGGACGCATAGGCCAGCTCTGTCATCTGTTTATGGGCTGCATCAATGAGTTCCTTGCGACCGTGGCCAACAGCAACATTCCAGAGTGAGGAGAAGCCGTTGATCAGCTTTCTACCCTTGTCGTCATAGACATAGGGCCCTTCTCCGCGGGTGATCACTATGGGACCAAATCCCAGGTATCCCAGGAACTGGTCCATTTCCGTAAAAGGGTTCCACAAAGAGTAGGGAATCCCTTTGTATACTTTCTTTTTCATTTGGCTATAGTTTATAATAGCGTTTTATTTTGTATCTTTAAAATAAAAAGAGATGGATAAAACCGAGATCAAAACTGC
>JARGFM010000052.1 GCA_029210725.1 Bacteroidales bacterium
TCCCGACTTTGTTCTTTTTCTCCCTAACGGACACCCTTACAAGATAATGGGATACCCAAAAATGTAAAAATCAAGCACCTAAAATACTGATTTTCTCAGTTTCAATAAATCACTCCGAAAACAGTGATGAAAACAGGAGAACTGGCCAGGGCACCGAAAGTTCGCCCATCAGTCTGCGATCCAGTGTCTTTATTTTGAAATCCGGAGAATATTCCATATATTGCGTTACATATATAATGTAACATATATTATGAAAATCAATCCCTTCCTGTTAAGCGGCTATATATCGCACGAATACTTCTGTGACAGGGAGTTAGAAACGAATAGATTAATTAATGCCATAGAGAACCAACGGAATATCACCCTTATTTCCTCCAGAAGAATGGGTAAAACCGGCTTAATAATGCATGTTTTCGATTATATTTCAAAGAATTCTTCCTACGTTCCAATCTACTTCGACATCATGGGCACCACCGGGTTCGGAGAGTTTGCGGAAGTCTTCAGCAATGCCTTGCTGCAGACAATTTCCAAAACCGAAAGTGCCTGGAAAGGATTTCTGAGAAAACTGTCGGCACTCCGGCCAAGCCTTGGTTTCGATTCCCTCACAGGCGAACCAAGGATATCACTGGATATCCGGAATGAACAGGAACTGGATTTAACCCTGGATCTCGTATTTAGCCTGATAGCACAAAAGAAAAAGTTCTTTGTTTTTGCGATCGACGAGTTCCAGCAGATTGCCTCTTATCCGGAAAAAAATGTTGAAGCCCGACTGAGAGCCTATGTGCAGAAGGCAAACAACATCAGCTTCATTTTTTCCGGCAGCAGGAAGCATATGCTGGCTGATATGTTCTCACAGCCTTCGCGTCCGTTTTTCAACTCCACAGAAATGATGTTTCTGGAAGTAATCGACCGAAGTGCCTACTTTGCATTTATCAGGGCGCATTTTTCAGAAAGAGGAAAAACAATTGATGAGGAAGCGCTGAATCGCATCGCCCAATATACCGGTCTGCATACCTTTTATGTGCAATTCCTCGCTAATCGCCTGTTCAGTTCTTTCAAAAAGACAGGGGTCAGGGAAGTGGACCAAAGCATCCAAACCATCCTGCATGAAAATGAACCCATCTACGCCAACTACATCAACCTTTTGACCATTACCCAATACAAGACCTTAAGAGCCATAGCCCTGGAAGGTGTCGTGGAGAATCCCACCTCCGGGAATTTTCTGGCCCGGTATCGGCTTGGTGCAGCCAGCACAGTATCCCAGGCAGTTTCAAGCCTGACCGGAAAGGAATTTATCCATAATGACGCAGGCAGGTTGAGTGTTCAGGATAAGTTTTTTGCCCAATGGATCCGGTCCAGATAGCTCCGGGAAGAGCAGCTGTTTGAACGGCTCAATCGTGGAGGCAGCGGACCGACATCCCGAATTTCTTTTTTCCGCTTCCGGCCTTCAGCAGGTTCCCGTCATATTTCACATAGTGGAAAAAGGCCTCCGTACGGGATTTTTCTCCGGTGGACCAGAAAAAACCCATTTCGCCCATAAAGGGGTAGGAAGAATCCCGGGGATCCTCGAGGTAGCCTCCGGGTAAGGCGGAAAAACCACTTTCGTTACTGGCTTCTTCAGTGTGCGAAATCCAGTAAGTACTCATTTTCTTGATTTTACTCCCGGCGACTGCCTCTCCACCCAGGTAATCTGCCAGAGTCTGCCATTCTTCGCCGGAAGGAAGATGCCAGCCATCGGGACAAACTTCCATGGCCGCTTCCCAGCAATAAACCCGGCCAAATACATCCGTCAGACCGGCATCATTCGGGAAAATCACCTTCGGGCCTTCGAAGGCATAGTCCAAATTTTCGGCCATCCAGACCTGAGTGCCTATGGTGACCGTCTGGTACACCGTACCATCCCTCGGATCCATAAATACATCGTAGTCCTGTGCGGTGAGTGTGATACTACACAGCAGCAAGAGAATGCTGGTAAAAACCTGGTTCACAACCGTTCGGTTAAATCATACTCTTGGGTCGCAAAGTATGAATAAAAACTAATATAATGCAGAAATCCCTGAATCGCTTAACAGCAAGAATTATTCATCCTTCACACAGCGAACGGACATGCCCCAATTTTTATAGAAATGGCCTATAGACAGGTCTGACCCGCCGAAATCAAGCCCCCGGCCTATGGCAGATGAAGCCGTTTTCTCGGTCGAGGACCAGAAATGAGCCAGGTAGCCCATGAAATGATAGTTGGAAAGATCCGGATACTTCTGGTAGCCGCCGGGCACGGCAGAAAATCCACTTTCATTGTTAGCTCCCTCGTTCAATGTCAGCCAGAGCTTGCCGGGCAATTTCATCTTATCTCCAGCAATATCTATACCTCCAAGTGTCTCTGTTAAGGCGGTCCACTCACTGTCTGACGGGAGATGCCATCCATCCGGACAAACTTCCAAGGCCACTTCCCAGCAATAGATCCTCCCGTAGGCTTCCGCCAGACTTGGATTGTTTGGATAAATAACCCCATCACCTTCAGCGGTAAAATTTAAATTTTCGGCCATCCAGACCTGAGAACCAATTTGAATCGTTTTGTATACCCGGCCATCGCGGGCATCTGTAAAATCACCGTATTCCTGAGCAGTGAGAGATAAGCCAATGAATATTAACCAGGCGCAAAAATTGATCTTTTTCATGATTGGGTGCTTAGAGTTCTTATCTGTTAAATAAAAATATATCTACTCTCATTACATATCGGAGAGCTCTTTCCTGATAATTCACTGAGAGATGTACCTCAATCTCTAACTATCCGTAAACCCCGGTAAAACACCGGGATTTCGGACTACAGACCCGGCCTATTTCCTGACCCGGACGGGATACGGAGGACGCACGGGCTCTCTGGGCGGATTCTTCCTGAGTTGCTCCAGAGCCACCTCGATGGCTTTATCCAACTGCGGATCCCCGCCTGCGATGACCTCTGCCGGTGTCTGCTCCACTTCGATATCGGGGGCAACGCCCACATTCTCCACGATAAATCCATCTTCGGTCCAGATGGCCACATTGGGTGCCGTGACAAAGCCTCCATCGACCAGCTCGGGGAATCCAAGGACCCCGACCAGTCCGCCCCAGGTGGTCTTGCCCACCAGGGTTCCCACATTGAACTTACGGAACATCCAGGGGAGCATATCGCCTCCCGAGCCGGCATTCTCGTCGATAATCATCACCTTGGGCCCCTGGATGGAGGCGCTTGGCGATTTGAAATCATTGGTATAGCGCATGTTCCAGTGGGCCTGGTAAGGGCGCATCAGGATATCGATGTAGTAGTCGGCCAGGGATCCGCCCCCGTTATAACGTTCATCGATAATAATGGCCTTCTTATCGGCCTGGGGAAAGAAGTAACGCTTGAAATACTCGTGTCCGGCCCCGGCCGTATTGGGGACATAGACATAGGCCACCTGTCCGCCGGTGGCTTCATGCACCTTTCTCAGATTTCCCTCCACCCAGTCGCGGTTCCGCAGGGCATATTCGCTCTCCACCGGGACCACCTGAATCTCCCTGGACCCGCTACCATCGGGATTGGGGCCTACGGTCAGATAGACGATCTTTCCCGCACTGTTCTCAAAGGGCTGGTAAAGGTTTGTGGCGGCGGTCAGTTCCTTCCCGTTTACCCTGATCAGGTATTCGCCCGCCTTTACATTCAGTCCGGGCTCGGTCAGCGGAGAACGAAGTCTGGGGTTCCAGTTGAGTCCCTCAAAGACCTTGACAATCCGGTAGCGCTTATTCTCCACGGCAAAGTCGGCTCCCAGCAGTCCGCCTTTCACCCCTTCGCTTGCACCCAGCATATCGCCGCCTCCCAGGCGGTGGTGCCCCACTCCCACTTCACTGCACATCCACATCATCACCTTGTTCAGATCATTCCTGCAGCTCAGGTGCTCCAGGAAGGGAGCGTATTTCTCCTTCATGGCCGGCCAGTCGGCCCCGTGCATGCCGGGATCGTAAAAGTAATCGCGGTTGATGCGCCAGACCTCATCAAAGATCTGCGGCCATTCGGACAGGGGATCGATCTTTACTTCGATGGCGGCCGTATTCAGGTTCCCTTTCTCCGGGTCTGGCTTGGCTCCTGCATCGGCAATGCCCCATTTTGAAGCTTTGCGGTAGAGCATCTTCTTCCCGTCGGCACTGAGCACATACGAGTCGATCTCTGCCACCTCCTTATCCTCCCGTTTCTCCAGGTCGTAGAGATGCATGCTCCGTTTCCCTTCACTCCGTACCAGGTAAATCAGCTGGTTCTCCCTGGCCGATCCGAGTCCGCTCAGGTCCCCTCCATCCACCGGCAGATCGATGATCCGGTTCTGGATCCCCTCCAGGTCAATTTCTACCTTTTTCACCTCCTTCTCCGGTTCCTCTTCTTCTGCCTCCTTCTTTTTCTTCCCCGGCTTGTTTTCTTCCGCCTCTTCCTTCTTCTCTGCCTTCTCTTCGCCAGCCTCCTCCTCATCGCTCTCTTTGGCAAAGGGAGAGAGGGTCTCTTTCTGCAGGGTGGCCAGGTAGATATGGCTGGTCATCTCCATGTCGGCACTGGACTGGTCAAACCAGTTGACCACCGGGCCGGCATCGGTGGATGCCAGGAAATAGAGGTATTTGCCCCCCCGGTCGAATACAGGCTCTACGGCATTGCTCAGTCCGTCCGACACTTCAAAGGACTTGTTCTGCTCAACCGAATACAGGAGGACCTGCTCAAAATTGGTCCTGGTAAGCCTGGTATAGGCGATCCACCTGGAATCGGCCGACCAGTCGCCATGCGCCGGCCGGAAGGGTCCGGGCCGGTACAGAGCATCGGAATTGATTTTGGTCACTGCACCGGAAGCCAAATCCATCAGATAGAAATTTCTTCCGTTGTCCACGTAGCTGAGCTTCTTACTGTCGGGCGACCAGTGAATATCGCTGTAGAATCCTGTCCCTGTAAGCGGAAGGACCCTGGCCTCCCCGCGGCCGTCCTGCGGCTTGATATGCAGGGCATATTCCCCGGTGGCATCGGAAAAATAGGCCACCTCTTTTCCATCGGGCGACCAGGCCGGGTATTTCTCATGGGCGCTGCTGGTCAGGGTCAGGTTGCGCGGATCGCCCTTATCGGCAGGCAGCGTGAAAATCTCCCCCCTGAAATCGAAGACGGCTCGGGCTCCGGACGGGGAGACATGGGCCGAACGGATGTAGCGGTCGCCCTTCACATAGCGGGGACGAAGCTCCAGCAGGTCGGTGGCAATGCCGATAGTCAGTTTTTCGGACCTGGCGTTTCCGGTATCGAAGGTGTGCAGATAACCCTCCTGCTCGTAAATGATCTGCTCTTTATGGTGAGAAGCGCTGATGATGGGGAAATCCTCATACTGCGTCAGCTGCTTTACTTCCTTGGTTCCCGTATGATAGCTAAAAAGGTTAAACTCCCCGTTGCGGTCGCTGAGGAAGTAGATCAGATCACCGATCCACATGGGGTTTATATCGTTGCATCCCCCTTCGGACCTGGGAATTTCTGTTTTGGAATGGTCCTCAAAAGAGAAGATCCAGAGGGTGGACATGGTCCCTCCGCGGTAGTTCTTCCACTGCCTGAACCGGTCGCCTATGGGAGTGTAAACCATGGAACTTCCATCCGGTGAGTAAGAGGCATGGTAGGCATTGGGGATCACCAGCTTTTCCGGGAACCCACCTTCCAGGGGGACCGTGAACAGCTGCAGGAACCTCCCTGTATGGACGTTGCGCATGGAAAGGAAAAGGACCTTCGAACCATCGGGAGTGAACCCGGCCACCTGGTCGGCCATGGGATGCCAGGTAAGCCGTTCGGGGATCCCCCCCTCTACAGGCAGAAGAAATACATCCGTGTTTCCGTCGTACTCGCCGCTGAATGCAATATGCTTTCCATCGGGCGAGAAATGGGGCCTGGATTCTGTGCCCTCACTGATGGTCAGGCGCCTGGGCTGGCTGCCGTCCAGCCTGGCCACCCAGAGGTCGTTGGCATAGATAAAAGCGATGTGATCCTGGCTGATGGCGGGTTGCTCCATCAAACGGGTATCGGTGGGATCGATTCCCGAAAGAGCCATGCTCGTTATACCCAGCAGCAGTGAAAGTGCTGCGAAAATTCCTGCTTTCTTCATAAGTATTTAAATTTTATCGGATGTTTAGCTGAATTGAAAACTCAATTTAGCGATTTGTTTTTATTCTGCATGCCGTGTATATTTAACAACACCTGAAATGAAAGTATACCGCATCAGTAAATGGGCCTTTGGAGGGATCTGCCTGTTGATCCTTCTGCTTCCTGTTTCCCGTTACTGGCAATTGCTGGCCACCGGCGACCGGACCACCGGCACGGTGACCCGGTATGTGATGCGGATGATCGATAAGCTTCCGGGTCAGAGCTACCCGGCAGAGGTCAGTGAGATTGAATTTCAGGCGGAAGGGGTCGTTTACAGGGCCTACGGGCCGGTCAACTATGAATACCAGGACGGGCGACGGCTGACTGTCATTTACAGGCCGAACAATCCCGCGGAAAACTGTGTGTTCACCTTTACGGCTTTTTACCTGGACAACTACGTGGTGCTCCCGATTATTCTGCTCACCCTGTGGTACGCCTTCTACCTCACCTTTAACAACTACAGCAAGCGCAGCAAAAAGTCCGGGGGCGGGGCAGCACCTTCCGGAGGGCGGACAGCGCGGTCTTCCGCTCACCCGCTGCGAAGGATCCCGTTCTTATAAACCTGATTGATAGTGAGGCTGCAGGCCCCCCCGTCCAGCAGTACCAGGTCGGCCGGAGCCCCTACCCGGAGTCCGTCGCCCATAGCCAGGTTCATCAGGTTCAGGGGGTTGACCGATCCCATCTCCCAGGCCCTGGTCAGTCCGCACATAAAACTCATCTTCCGCACCCCCTCCAGTAAGGTGCCGGCAGAACCGGCCAGCAGGCCGGGATCGCCCTCGCGGTGCAGCTTACCCGCGGGAGTCAGTTGTACGGCCCCGGTGGATGGCGAGATGTAGAGGCCCGGCTCCATTCCGGTGAAGGACATCCCGTCGCTGACCAGGATGGTCCTTTCTTTTTTAATTCCGGAAAATACCTTCAGAACCGAATCGGGCAGATGAAAGCCGTCTGCTATCATGCTTACATACAGTGTTTCACTGGCCAGCTGATCCCAGATATAATTGGGGTGGCGGGGAAGTACCGGGTGGCACCCGTTCCCCAGATGGGTCGACAGGGTGGCTCCGGCTTTTACCGCCCTGAGAATCTGACCGGTATTTGCTGCCGTGTGTCCGATGGCCACCACCATGCCCAGTTTTACACAGGCCCTGATCAGTGCTTCGCATCCGGGGAGTTCCGGGGCCAGGGTGATGATCCTGATCAAACCCTCTGCCTCCTCCTGCCAGCGCTCTATTTGCGGGATATCCGGATCCAGGCAATACTCCTCCGGGTGGGCGCCCCGGGGTCCTTCCTCCCTGGAAATAAAGGGACCCTCCAGATGAATGCCTCCGATCATGCGCCCTGCCAGACCATCCCTATGACGCAGCTCCTTCAGGGTCCTGATCAGGCAGGAGGTTCGACCGGCAGGTCCGGTGATCAGGGTGGGGTAAAAGCGGGTAACTCCCTCTTCGAGCAACAGCGGGGCCACTTCTTCCACCTGGCGGGGAAGCAGTTCCGGGTCGTTGAAATCGACTCCTCTCATTCCGTTGATCTGCAGATCGACCAGACCGGGTGCAATCACAGGAAGCAAGGATCTGCTTTTTTCGGAGGAGAACGATGCTCCCCCCTCTTCGCTTATGCTGTAGATGGATCCGTTTCGCATTCCCAGCCGGATCACCCGGCGGCTTCTGTAATGGATCCCTTCCAGGATAGTATGTGGCTCTTTATCCATGTCAGGGTTTTTTTAAGGGTTTACTGAGCAGGAGTCCCACCAGGCAGTACAACAGGAAAGTGACCGCTACCGGCGAGCCGATTTCAGCCGCCAGGGGAATCTCGACAATAAATTTAGCAATCACAAAGGTAAGCAGGCCGCTCCCGATGGACAACAGGGCAGCCCGGTGATCCATCCGCTTAAAGGCAGGAAGCAAGCCCATCATCATGGGGACCGATACCGGTCCCAGCAGGGCCGCAAACCAGGAGATGATCAGTCCCAGTACTCCCCCGAAGGTATCGGCGTTCAGGGCAATGAGGATGGTGAGCGCCAGGAAGCCCGCCGAGGTAAAGCGGATCACCCGCAGGGTCCTGATTCCCTCCCGGCGCTTTGGAAACAAATAGGGGATGATATCCCGGTTCAGTACTGCGGTAATGGTATTGGCATCGGAGGAGGTCATGGTCAGGGTATTGGCAAACATGGATGCCAGAACCAGGCCAACCAGTCCGGGCGGCAGAAACTCCAGGGCCAGCCGGGCATAGGAGTTCTCCGGATTCTCCAGGGAAGGGAAGAAAATGGGGGTGCACCACATGGGGAAAAACAGCACCAGGGGCCACAGCAGGTAGAGCAGGGCCGACAGGCGGGCCGATTTCCTTACACTGGCTTCGGAGGGCTGGGAGATAAAGCGTGTGGCCAGGTTCCAGGTTCCCCCGTTGTAACTCAGAAAATTGAGTACCAGGAAGGTAAGGGCGAACCAGATGGTATAGGGCTCCGGAAAGGGATTGGTATGGCCGGCGGGCAGGCGTTCCCAGACATGCAAAGCCTCCCGGATCCCTCCCAGCTCCGCGACTACCACTACCAGCATCACCACCCCGGCCACCAACTGGATCGAAAACTGGAAAAGGTCGTTCCACACATCGGCCCAGATCCCCCCCAGGGAGATATAGACCAGGGAGACTCCCCCTGCCAGCAGGATTCCGGCCATCACGGGCAGACCGGTAAAACCGTTCAGCAGGATGGCTATGGCGGCCCATTTGGCAGCGATATCAAAAAGCTTCAGGCACACTCCGCTCCAGGCAATGACCTGCTGGGTGGCCCGGTTGTAGCGCCGGAGCAGGTATTCGGTGGGCGACTGGATCTGGTACCTGATCCGCAGGCGGGCCCAGGCCGGTGACATAAAGGTGGAGCCTGCGATCAGACCGGCAAAGATGGTCAGGGCCCACCAGAAATAGACCGAGATCCCGTAGGTATAGGCCAGGGCAGCATAGGCGACAAACACGGCCCCGGAATAGCCCGATACATGGTGGGAGATCCCCGCCAGCCACCAGGGCAGTTTCCCTCCCGCCACGAAAAAATCGTCCGGACTCTTTACTTTTTTCCGGAAGGCCCAGACTCCGGTACCTATAAGTCCCAGAAAAAAAAGAATGATAATCAGGTAGTCGATTCCTGTCATGTAGCAGTTCCTTTCAGCAAGGAGGCAGATTCTTTATCCAGGAAAAGGCAGGCATCTGCATGGGTGGTAAGAATAGAGGCAGGCACAAGGGGCGAAACAATCTCTTCCAGGGTGTTCTTAACCGCTATGGCCTTCCGGGCATCAGGCACGCTGCAGATGATCGTTTCTGATTTCATGATCTGGCGGACCGACATGCTGATGGCACGCGACGGGACCGACTCCAGGGAAGGGAACCAGCCCTCCCCTATTTGCTGGCGGCGGCAGGCTTCATCCAATTCCACCACGATATAGGGATCTTCGGTCCCGAAATCGGCCGGCGGATCGTTGAAAGCCAGGTGGCCGTTCTCCCCGATTCCCACGAAGGCCACATCTACCTGGTGCTTTTCGATCATCCGGCCCAGCCTGGCACACTCCTCTTCCGGATTGGCCTCTCCATGGATGGGGTAGAAAGCTGCAGGTGAAACCAGGTTCACAAAGCGCTCCCTCAGATATTTCCGGAAGGAGGCCGGATGGCTTTCCGGTATTCCGAGGTACTCGTCCAGGTGGAACACAGTAACAGCAGACCAGTCCAGGCCGGATCGTACCAGTTCGCCCAGCATTTCAAACTGGGAGGCCCCCGTAGCCAGGATGATGGTGGCCGAGCCCCTCCTCCCGATGGCCCTTGAAATATGGCCTGCCCCTTTTTCCGCAGCTGCTCGTCCAAGGGCAGCCTTGCTGTCAAGAATGGTTATTTCCATAAGCCCTGGAATATAGTCATAAAGTACTTATAAAATTGCTGAAAAAAAAAACATCCTCCCTGATCCAAAAATAACCGGGAGTCCTGAGAGTTCTTCTTTTTGCTTATCTTCATGTACTACCATGGACCATGCATTTTCATTCATTAAAAAATTGTCCCAATGAAATCCTTACACCCTTTCTTCATGTCTCTCTCCCTCCTGCTCTTCGGCCTGTTTCTCCTTCCGGTTTCGGCACAGGAGTCGATGCTCTGCGTGGGAGCCCACTGGAGCGAAGATGATGCCAATCTGAAAATGAAAGAGTTCCGTTCTTCCTGGAACAACCTGGAGTCCTGGGAGGCCCGGGCAGATTTGATCAGGGAAGGCATCATCCAGGGGATGCAGCTTGAAAAAATGCCGGTGATCGAAGGGCATTTCCATCCATGGATCCGCCACCGCAGGGAGATGGACGGCTACGTGGTCGAAAACATCGCCGTGGAGAGTTTCCCCGGATTCTGGATCACGGGAAATCTCTATACCCCCCTTCAGCCGGGGGAACTAAATCCTGCCGTGCTCTGTCCGCACGGACATGCTGCCGACAAACGCTTAACCGCCGATGTTCAGATCCGCTGTGCCGCCCTGGCCCGTATGGGAGCCATTGTCTTTGCCTACGACATGGTGGGTTATGGAGAGTCGCAGCAGGTCACCCACCGGATGCCCATTGCCCTGCTGCTGCAAACCTATAACAGCAGGCGGGTTCTGGAATATTTGCTCTCCAGGCCGGACGTGGACCCGGAACGAATCGGGATGACCGGCGGATCGGGCGGCGGCACCCAGACCTTTATGCTTACAGCCATTGATAAGCGGATCCGCGTTTCGGCACCGGTGGTACAGGTGTCGGCCCATTTTTTCGGAGGATGTGTTTGCGAAAGCGGGATGCCCGTACACAAAAGCGGGCATCATCAGACCAACAATGTGGAGATCGCAGCCCTCTGCGCCCCGCGCCCCCTGCTGCTGGTCTCTGACGGGGCCGACTGGACCCGCAACACTCCCCGGATCGAGTTCCCGTATATCCGGCAGGTCTATGAACTGTACAAGGCCGAAAACAGGGTGGAGAATGTACACCTGCCCCTGGAGAAACACGATTACGGGCCCTCCAAAAGAGCCGCCGCTTATAATTTCCTGGGGCACCACCTCCGGCTCAACCTGAATGCCCTTCCTTATGACCATGGATACCGGGAGGACTTTGTGACCATCCTGAAAGCTGAACAACTGAAAGTGTTTGACATTGACCATCCTCTTCCGGAGAATGCCCTGCAGGGCGACGAAGCCGTCATGGAATACCTGGGCATCCGGTGAAAGGGCAAACGGGCCTCCCCCGGACCGGGAACAGATCCTAGCGTGAGTTTATCACGAGATAAAGTCTAAAACGCTATAACTATCAGGGACACATAAAGATAGGCCTCATTTAT
>JARGFM010000053.1 GCA_029210725.1 Bacteroidales bacterium
AGCTATCAGCTCGTCAGAGGATCTCCCAAAAATAAATTGCAATTGATTTTGGAATTTAAAGAAGAAAATGAGGGGGGGCACCTTGGGATTTGAAAAAACAATGTCCGGTATATGGGCTATACAGAAGAAGAATTACTGATTTGAGAATTTAGTCGGATAACAGTGAAAGAAAATATAGAACCCAACAGAATAACAAAGAACATGGATATATACAAGGATAAACGTATGGTTCTGACCCTGGATGCCGGGGGGACTAATCTTGTATTTAACGCTTTTATGGGAGGTAAGCCAATGCTGGGCGGGATCAGGAAGGATGCCCATGCCTCTCATCTGGAACGTTGTCTGGCAAACATGAAAGAAGGATTTCATGAGGTTTTGGAGGAGGTAAGCGGGGTAAAGAGACAGAAAGCTGGCTTGGCCGGGGAAATTCCGGTAGCCATCAGTTTTGCTTTCCCGGGTCCGGCCGATTATCGCAGGGGAATCATCGATAATTCCAACAACCTGCCTGCCTTTCAGGGAGGCGTGCCCCTGAAAAGCATCCTGGAAGAGGAGTTCGGTCTGCCCGTTTTCATTAACAACGACGGGGATCTGTTTGCCTACGGAGAGGCCCTGGGGGGCATACTGCCTGAAATTAATGCCAGGCTGGAGGCATCGGGAAGTCCCAAGAGATACAAAAATCTGGTGGGCTTTACCCTGGGAACCGGTTTTGGCGCCGGTTTTGTTTCCGATGGCCGCTTGATTACAGGCGACAATGTGACCGCTGCCGAGGTATGGCTCTTCAGCAACAGGCACAGTCCTGAAGTTAATGCCGAAGATGTCGTCAGTATCCGTGCTGTGCAAAGGGTTTATGCCGATGAAGCAGGGATCGAATATCCCAACGAACTGGAGCCTAAGGATATTTACGAGATCGCCTTAGGGGAGAGAAAAGGAGATCGAAGAGCGGCGCTCAAAGCCTATGAGGAGACCGGACGGGCCCTGGGTGATACGGTGGCCAATGTACTGACCTTCATTGATGGAATTGCAGTGATCGGGGGAGGAATTACCGGGGCCAGTGAGCTGTATATGCCGGCCCTGATGGAGGAACTGAACTATAAATATCATCCTTCGAATGTGCCCGAGATGCCCAGGCTGGTCCAAAAGGTATTTAACCTGGACAATGAGGAGGAACGAAGCCGTTTCTTTAAAGACTATTCCAGGACAATCCCTGTTCCGGGGACCAAGCGGACCATATCTTATGATCCACTGCCCAGGCTCGCCATAGCAACCAGCAGCCGGGGAGCCAATGAATCCATAGCACTGGGGGCCTATGCCTATGCCCTGGATCAGATTAGTGATTGAGGAGCACTAGAAAACGTTTGAAGCTTCCTTATTTGAACCCCGGTTCAAATAGGAACAAACCCATATTGATGATGACTAACAACAATCAAGCTACTTTGAGACCAGGATTCGATAACGAAGCCTACATTAAGGAACAAACCAAATCAATTTTGGAGCGTGTGAATCATTTTCAGGAGAAACTCTATCTGGAATTCGGAGGGAAGATTATGTATGATTATCACGCTTCGAGGGTCCTGCCCGGTTTTGATCCCAATGTAAAAATGCGTCTTCTTCAAGAATTAAAAGATAAAATCGATATCATCATATGTGTACACGCAGGGGATATCGAAAAACGCAAGATCAGGGCGGACTTCGGTATCTCTTATGATTCTGATACCTTGCGGACCATTGATGAATTCAGCGATTGGGGACTGGGTATAAGCGCAGTGGTAATAACACGTTACCAGGAACAGCCTCAGGCAACTTCATTCAAAAATAAACTTGAAAGAAACGGAATCAAGGTATATACTCATGCATACACGAAGGGCTATCCCATGGATGTGGACCTGATTGTCAGTGACCAGGGATATGGAGCAAATCCTTACATAGAAACTGAAAAACCCATCGTGGTTGTCACTGCCCCCGGTCCGGGAAGCGGAAAGCTGGCTACCTGCCTGAACAACATGTATCATGAATACAAACGGGGTATTAAAGCCGGGTATGCCAAATTCGAAACCTTTCCCATCTGGAACCTTCCTCTCTCCCATAAGGTAAATATCGCTTACGAGGCAGCCACGGTGGACCTCAAGGATATTGTACAGATCGATCATCATCACCTGGAGGCTTACAATGAGAAAACGGTTAATTATAACAGGGATATTGAGGCCTTCCCCCTGCTTCAAAGGATACTGGAGAAGATAACAGGAGAGCAGTCCATATATAAAAGCCCCACAGACATGGGGGTCAACAGGGCCAGTGCCGGAATAGTAGATGATGCTGTAATCTCCGAGGCTTCTCACCAGGAGATTATCCGGAGGTATTATCGTTGTGCGGTGGAGTATACCATGGGACTGGTCGACCGGGAGACCCTTGACCGGTCCGAATTAATCATGGATAAGGTAAAAGCCAGGATCGAAGACAGGAAAGTGGTCCAACCCGCCAGAAAGGCCGCCCTGGATGCAAGAGAATCGAATAAAGGGAACAATGGGATGTTTTGCGGGGCTGCCATTGAACTGAAAGATGGCAGATTGATAAGTGGGAAAAATTCCCCCTTGTTGCAGGCGGCATCCAGCCTGATCCTGAATGCTGCCAAGCACCTGGCAGGGCTGCCCGATCATATGCACCTGCTCCCGGCGAACATGATAGAAAAAGTAACCTTCCTGAAAAAAGAGATCCTTACCGGGAAAATGACCAGCCTCGACCTGGAAGAAACCCTGATCATGCTTGGGATCTCGGCCATCTCCAATCCTGCCGCACAGCTGGCCATTGAAAAACTGGCCGAAATGCGGAACTGTGAGGTTCATCTGACTCATATTCCCACACCTGGTGATGAAGCGGGTCTCAGAAAACTGCATGTGAATCTGACTTGTGATCCGGAATATTCTTCCACCAGTCTCTTTATGGGAAACTGAAGCCTTTTAAAACCTCTTTTTCAACAGTTTGATAAGCAGGTAGATGAGTGCGGAGACCACGAGCATTACCAGCAGCCAGGACTTGCTAATGGCCCACTGTTGTTGTTCCAGGCTGGAGGCTACTAAATCGAACAGGAAAAAAACCAGAAACAGGGCCAGGAATCCGTTCTTCTCCTGTTTAAGCACTTTTCTCCAGAGAAAAGGAGAACCGGATTTTTGCCACTGCAGCTTAAAAGGGATGAAGATGGGTGTCTCCGCTGTCCAATTCAGATAGTCATCTCCGAATTTCTCTCTAAGGAACTCCTCTTCGGCGAATACAATCCGTTCATAATAGATCCAGAATATAAGAGTAAAGATTGCGACGAACCAGAGATTGCAGGTCAGCATGGCTATCCCCAGCCACATAAAGTAGTTGCCCACATAGAGCGGATTTCTGGTGATGGAATAGAGTCCCTTTGTATTAAGCATCTCTGCGATCTGCCCCTGCCCGGTGTTCCTTCCGGAGGTGTTCCTTCCGCTGAAACCCACCGCATGAATCCGGATGGCCAGTCCCAGGAGGCTTACAAATATGGCCGGATCCTCCATCCAGGCCTGATGACCGCTCATGGATTCCGGACCTCCCTTCAATGCTCCGACTACGATCAGGGCCAGTCCGCAGACCAGCAGTAAGAGCGGGAAATAACTCCGGTACCGGAAGAGGAAATCTCCCTGTGTCTTTAATTCTTCTCTTAATGCCATTTGTTAAGTTTCCATATCTACAGGGGCATAAGCCTGATATTTCTCCACCTGACCTGGTAGGGGCTGGGGTTATCTCCCACATCATGGACCTGCAGCCCAATGATTCCCCGGTCGCTCAATCCATCGCGAAATTCAGTAATCACCACTCCGTTTACGATGGTCCTGATGGAATCACCTTTGCATTCGATCCGGTAGGAATTCCATTGCTTGCTTTTGAAAACCTTGCTTTCTTCTGAATCTGCCTGCGGCCACCAGGGAGTCATAGCTCTGCGGGCTTCATCGTACACGCCTCCCGATCCGCCTCCGACGGCAATTTCCACCTGGTAGCCGTACACCCGGTCGGCCGGGATGGTGGTCGGCTGGTAGTTACCCTGATCATTTCTGAACCAGAAAACCAGCTCCCGGGGAGCAATGTGGCTCCGGAACTGAACACCGGAATTCAGTTCATCATCCTCCAGCAATACCTCAAATTCAAGGATGAAATCGCCGAATTCCTCTTCGGTGCAGAGGAAGGAGTTGGGACTGTCAGGAACTGCCTGGCCCACAATGGTGCCGTCATTGACCCTGTAGGAAGCATGTCCGCTGTGAACAGACCAGCCTTTCAGGGTTTCGCCATCAAAAAGGCTGATCCAACTGTCCTGGCAGGCCGAGTTATTGTGCAGGGCAAGCAGAAGTAAGACTGCGGGTACGAATAGCTTATATGTTTTGTTCATGCCGCTTGGAGATTAGGGATTAGAATACAAATGTACGAAAGAATTGGACTTTGAGCCAGCGAGCACAAAAGAATAAACAGAGATCGTAGATTTCCCGCAGCCTGCTGTGAGCTTCGCTAACTACTTCTTCACGATCTTCCTGGTTCCTGCAAATCTGCCGTCCACTTTCAGGTTGAGCATATAGATGCCCGGCCCGGGCATGGCCCGTTGCACCACCTCAGGCCCGAAATATACGGTCTGTGAACCACGCCCCAGTTCATAGCTGGTCCTGTAGGTGGTCTGGGCCAGCATATTGATAAATTCAATTTCCAATTCGGAATCCCGGTCCGAATTCAGTAAAAGATTAAACTGATCCACGACCGGGTTGGGGAACAGTTCCAGTTCCAGTCCTTCCGGATCCAAATGCTTTTCTGTGGAATAGGGGTACATATACCCGTCCAGTTTGCTGTCCATCCAGGTCATCCGGTCGAAAATCCAGTTCCTGAGATAGTTTATTTCATTCTCGTAACTGCCTCCCACATAATTATTAGCCCACACATACTGGTTCAGAACAGGGAAGGCCTCAAAATTTCGTTGCTGGGCATCGGCCAGCAGGGTAGTAAGGGAATCGATAACCTGGTCTACCCGGATATCCGATAAAATACTGCTTCGGTATCCTTTCCAGGAGCTCACCAGCTGATTAAAAAAGTCCGGATCCTTTCTTAATTTGATCCACCAGAAGGGATTTGACCAGTAATCGCCCGGGAGCTTGTATTCGCACTGCCAGCCGGAAATGACCGAGGAATTGTAATAATCGGCGTTCCCAAATCCGAAGTTGAAATCCCAGACTGGCCCTGCCTTTACGGGGCTCACCCGGTCCAGCTTGTCTTTATCTTTATGTAGAAAGGTACTGATCCGGTAACCATCCACATTTTTGGCCAGCTCGTTCACCAGGAAGAAATCGATAAAGGACTGCATATCGATATAGGGTTTATAACCCAGCACCGGATCGTAGAAACGATCCCCCGCCAGGGCATTTTCAAAACCGGTCATAAAATTCCTGATATAGGCTTTTTGTTCTGTGGCGATCACTTCGGTTTCGGGGTAATGATAGATCATACGGATCTCATTTCCATCAATGGCCGGATAAGGGGAAACCCAATACTCTTCATCCTGATCGGCCTTGTCCAGCTTAAAGATATAGCCCCCGGTCACATCTCTGCCCGAAGTTTCGTGGGGTTCCAGTTTACCGATATCCAGCCGGAAGGTGTCCCGCTTGATTTTCTCCATGAGCACATAAACTCCGGAATAGCTATTGTTTATAAAGAGCTCACACAGCCTGGTCCTGGGCGCATACTGCCCCATTTCACGGGAAAACTGGTAGGCCAGTACGTTACGGATCAGAGATTTGTCGGAATAGGGGCCATGAAGGACCCAGTCATTTTCCACGGGCATTCCCAGCAGCGAAACATTGTTGTTTTCGCCATTCTCCAGGCGGGTTTCCAGTCCGTATCCTTTTTTGGCATAACCCTGCGAACTGGCTCCCCGGATCTCTATGCCGATCTTCCCGTCGTAGTCGTTGAAGGTCCCGGGAAGCTCATTGAGGCCCGCTTCATTATGTACGATGCCCATGTGCGCCGTTATCTTGGGCTCATCCGGAATGGACTGGCTGTTTTCGGTAGTGATTACCACGATGGGCAGGTTGCTTTCAAAGGGGGCATCGGGATCCCTGAACCAGTCGGGAACCTCTTCAAAAGTGATCCCTGCTGCATCCAGCCTTACCTGGAGAAAGGGCGCCAGGGAAAAATCGCTGGAGGTCGGATTTACATTAATTCCCTGCACGGCAAGGACATTCTCTCCATCTATCAGAAGATTTTTTGACAGTCCGGCCCTGGAGGGCTGCCCCCCTGTGTACATCGAAGCTTCCTGGTCAATGGTGGGAGTGTAGTTATAGGGAGGATAATCGGTCTCAACGTTAAAGGACCTGGAAACGACCGAACCATTGAGGTATACCACATAGGCATCGTCGTAGTCGATATCCAGGATCAGACTGTCAATGACGGACCTGTCCGCAATGGTAAACTCCTGTCTGATATAGAGCGAATACTGAATATTCAGGATGGTTGTATCATCACCGTCGCCAAAGCCAAAACTTCCCCGGGCCGTGTTCCAGGAACTGTGGTCAAATCCCTGATTGTACCAGCCGGCAGGAGCCTCTGAATCACCAACGAGATAGCTCCAGCTATGATCTGCCTTTACCAGGCTTTCCCAGTGACTCTGTGCGCTTAGCTGGCTTACAAAGAAGGATAACAGAAAGAGGGTGGAAACTCTGATCATGCACTTGGGGATTGGTTGCGATTAGCGAAGTAAATAAAAAATTGCACAAGGCAAAGCATGAAGTTGAAAAAGCTGTTTTGGAATATGTGCTGAAGAACAAACATTCCTTTAATTTAGCGGCCAGAATCCTAACTTTATAATCAGTGAGCCATGAGTCAAAAAAAGGACCTGTTTTTTATGTTGGGAGTGAGTCTTTTTTTTCTCCCCTTCTTCATATTCAGCAGCCTGTTTGAAGCCTATTATCAGTTCAACCAGGAGCATGGCCTGCTTATGAGCTTTATCAAGTTTTTTTTCCTGGCCACCCTGGGTGAACTTATTGGACTGAGGATTAAAACTGGCCGCTATTATTATAAAGGATTCGGTCTGCTGCCCCGTGCCCTGGTATGGGGATTTCTGGGAATTACCATCTACATGGCCTTTGCTGTTTTTGCTGCCGGCACCCCCGTGCTTCTGGAGAAGACCGGCTTTTCAGATGCCGCTCAGATACTCTATTCGGATCTGAGCTGGAAAAAGGTCGCTGTTTCTTTCAGCATTGCCACCGTCCTGAACCTTTTTTATGCTCCGGTACTGATGACTTTCCATAAAATTACCGATGCCCATATCCTGGAGACAGGCGGCAGCCTGAAAGGTTTTTTCCGTCCGGTTCCTGTTGCCCGGATATTCAGGGAGATTAACTGGGAGGTGCAATGGAATTTTGTTTTTAAAAGAACCATCCCCTTATTTTGGATTCCGGCTCAAACCATTACCTTTTTGTTGCCGGAGGAGTACCGGGTATTGTTTGCTGCTTTCCTGGGTATTGTCCTGGGGGTCATTCTGGCTATTGCAGCACTTAAAAACAAGGAGTAGCCCCTTCCGGGCTGCCCGCATCCGGATTTTCCTTAAATTGGAGATTTGAGACTAACCATTAAAGCTAAATGAAATGAAACTTCTGAATTCCGTATTAGTAAGTACGTTGTTACTTTCTGTCACCGTCTCCTGTTCTACGAACAATCCGGAGGGAGAGCTTCTTTTCGGAGAGAACTACAGCCTGGCCGATTATGAGGAGGGTAGCTGGGTGGTCCGGGAGAACCTTCTCACAGCCCTGGAAGACCAGGTGGTATGGGCTCCCGGAGAATATGAGAACTTCCGGCTGGAGTTCGAATTTATGAACGAGGCCGGCACCAACAGCGGGATTATCGTCTACTGCACGGACCAGGAGAACTGGATCCCCAATTCGGTGGAGATACAGATAGCCGATGATCATGGAATGTGGGGAGATGAACGCAAGGATTACCAGTGTGGAGCCATTTTCGGCCACCTGCCTGCAAATGAGCAGAAAGTGGTCAAAGTACCCGGAGAATGGAATCATATGGAAATTACCTTCAAGGGCCAGCTGATAGAGGTGGTTTTAAATGGAAAGAAAGTCACAACGATGGACATGTCCCTTTGGAAATCAGGGACCAGCAATCCGGACGGCAGCGAAATTCCCGGCTGGCTGCCCACTCCCTTTGCAGAGCTGCCGACCAAAGGCTACATTGGTTTCCAGGGCAAGCACGGAGATTCCTCCATCACCTTTCGTGAGATTCGGATCAGGAAGCTGTAAGTTCCCGGTCCGTTAATATCTGTAGGCTGCTTTTTTTAAGCTCTTGATATCTTTTATGGGATGCGGGGGATTCAGTTCCGCGGCCAGGAAGCTGTAAATCTTAAGCCGTATTTCGTTTGCTATTCTGGTATCCATCCGGTCGAAGGAGTGTCCCCCGGGCACAGCCTGGTAAATCTCGTACTCGAATTCCTTATTCCCGGCTTTCAGTGCCTTGATCAGGTGCTCCACTTCCAGCACATTCACATCTGCGTCGTTGGTGTTGGTATGAATAAGCAAGGGAGTGTCCTGAAGCTTGTGTGCATTCCACGCCGGGGAACGGCGGCGGTACTCCTCCACATTTTCATAGGCTGTCTGACCGATATGGTAGTCCGCCGAATAAAGGTCCCGGTAAGCCTGGGTCTTGTATCCCATTCGCGCGATCAGATCACTCACCGGAACACCGGCGAAGGCCACCTGGTAGTCGTCCGGATAATCGAATATATTCATCAGGGAGATCAGACCGCCATGGCTCCAGCCCATGATGCCCACCCGTTCCCCGTCCACGATGTCAAAGTTTTCAACCATATAGTCCCGGCTGGCTTTCACATCTTCGACTTCCAGTCCGCCGTAGTCGATTTTTTCATAGTGGCCCTTCCCGTAACCGGTGCTCCCCCGGTATTCTGCTGCAACAATGATGTAGCCCTGAGCGATGAGTTCCCGGATGATATGGGTATAGTAGGTGGAGAAATCGGAATGCACCCCTCCGTGGGGCAGAACGATCAGCGGGTATTTTTCAGCCGGGTCGACGTTCTTTGGGATTATGGTATAACTCCAGAATTTCACGGGATTGCCCGCCCCCTGAGCGGTGGGGTTTTCTTCTTTCCACAGAGGTGGCCCGTAGATGTACACCTTGTCCATCCAGGCCACATCCTCCAGTTTTTGCATCCACAGCACATCATCAATCTTCTTGGAAAGCACATCAAAGCTGTGTTCCATATCTGAGATTTGCCTGTTCAGCACTTCAATTTGATCCTGGGGTTCTCCTCCAGACTGCGCCCAAAGCCGGGGACAGGGGAGGGCCAGGAGAACAAGCCACATCCATGTAAATACTTTTTTATTCATGTGAATTCACTTTATAAGTTCTGTTCTCCTAAAGATACGCTCTTTTCATAAAAAAGAACTGCCCGGCAGAACAGATGTCCGCGCCGGGCAGCCGGGGTATCTTTGGTTGTGGAGATTAGTAGGTGCTAAATCCAAAGTACTCACATACAGCATTATGATCGTTTAAATCAACAGCTGTACTTTTTGTGCCACCCGGCAATACTTCAGATGCAGCGACCACAAATATGCGGAACTTGGTCCAGGTTTTGGAGCTTATATTTGCTGTTCCATCAAAATTTAAGGTTCTGACACCCATGGTGTACTCGCTCGGGTCAATACTTGTTTGATACCAGAAATTCCTGGTCATATAAGATGCCATACT
>JARGFM010000054.1 GCA_029210725.1 Bacteroidales bacterium
AGTACCACGACCTGTTCCGGGAGGAGCGCGATCCTGAAAAGGATAAGACTCTGGCGGATCTCAATGCCCTGATGGCCCTGGTGATGACCGATATCAATGCAGGGAATACCCCTGATATTGAGGAGGCCGCCCGTTTAACAGGAGTGGATCCGGAAACCGCCCGCAGTTTGGTGGAATCGGTGATGGATAGACTGGAAAACATACCGCGTCCTGAGGAGATATCTCCCGGAAAATCTCCCGGAAAATCCCCGTTTTCCCCAAATAGTCAGCCGGCCCCCGGTAAAAAACAGCCGGCGGCTTCAAAACAATTACCGGTGCAGACCGGGGAGGGGATCCGCCTGCTGAACTCCGACGATAAACTGCTCTTTGACCTTCACCTGTACATGATGGCGGATGAGATCCGCAGGCTGGCTCCCTGGGAGGTTCTGTACGAAACCGAAATGTTCGGGGTGCAGGTGCCCGGCACCGATAGGGTCTATTTTGTGAGTGTGATGGGAAACGAGGGGGAGTTCAGGGCGCTCTCTTTCTATAAGGGGTACGAGGGACTGACCGGTTTTCTGGATTACAGTGCACATGTCGGAGAGCTGACCCGCCCGGGAATTTCTGAGAAAAGCATGCTCCGGGCCTCCACCATGATCGGGAATCCCATCTGCATCCCGCACCTGATGCTCTCCTTTGTAGACCGGGAGGAGCTGGAAAAGGAGGATCTTGCGGCCATCAGAAAATCCGGGAAGAGCTTCCGGGGGAAGGGCAACTGGCCACAGTTCGGGGAGTTTGTTCCGGGCTGCCTGCCGGTGTATCCCTCCAGGGAGACCCTCACCGAGTTGTACCTGGTGCTGAAGCAGACCCTCCTGGTACTGGAAAGGGCCTTGGGGGAAACCCAGTATTTATTGCGCGACGGGGACCCCGATGCCACCCTGCTGGTCCGTGTTCCCACGGGGAAAGGACCCAGGTTCGGGTGGAAGGACCATTACCTCGTCCCTGACCGCCGCCGGGGCGAGCCAAGCTATTCGGTGAATATAGATCCCAAAACACCCACTGCACTCTCCCGGCTTCCGGAAGCAAGCCAGGTCCTTCAGCTCGATCTCTTTATGCTGCCCGCTCCGGTGAAAGAGAAGGGCAGCAGGGCTTACTTCCCTTTTGTGCTCTTGATGGTCGAAAAGGGAAACGGCCTGGTCAGGAGCAGCTCCATCCTGGTACCGCAACCCGACCTCCGGTCGATGTACGAATCCCTTCCGCAACGCGTTCTCGGGGAGCTGGTACAATCCGGCCACCGGCCCTCGAAGATCGAGATCCGCACGGATCTGCTGTTTGAGATTCTGCCGGAGATCCTGGAGAAGGCCGGGTGCAGGGTCGAATGGGTCGAGCAGATGCCGGAGATGGATGAGGCGATAGAGTCCCTGATCTCCCATCTGACTTAAAGCAAACGTTTTCCAGGCAAGTTCGCACCCGATCTGACTATCTTTAGGAGACTTGATCCTCCAGCATTTTGACTGCATCGCCCAGGAGGCGTTCTCCCACTTCTCTGAGGTCATCTTCGCTTACCGGATAGGATGAAAGCAAACCATACCGGCAGGTATAATGTGCTTCTTCCAAATCATCAGGACTCTGCAACAACATCCGGAGTCCCTTGCCCGCACGTCCCGCCAGTTCCTTCCATTCCTCCTTAAACAGGGCGGCAATGGCACTACCTTTTTTAGCAGCCTTGGCATGGGGCCTTATGAGACAACTGATATCTTTTGTCTGAACGGCCATTACTTTTTTATCACTGGAATAGGCTGCGGAGGCTGCCAGGCTGCCAATGATAATGATGTTTTCACGACAGTTTTCTGGAATGACATCTGAGACCTGCTTAAGTACTTCGGAGGGATTCACTTTGTTCATGCAGTGGCATTTCTTTTTAAATGATCCAGGAATTCGGTAGCCTGACCTTCCAGCTTGGCTTCATGAAGATCTAACAGGCAGTCCACCTCGTCGGCATAGTACCCTTCGTTGGAAGCCTGGAAGAAAGAGTCAGTGGTGAACAGACGGTGTGTTACAAGCTGAGGCAGTTCTCCTGATCTTGCTTCCCTTAATCCCGGATCCAGTTGGTGGATCATATCTTCGATCCGATTTTCCTGCCAGTTATGAAAAGAAAGGTCAAGCCGGTGAATGCCAATCAGGTTGATCCCCGGCATGTAATTCCTGGCGCCCATAATCCCTCCAAGCGCCAGATCCTTATCATTATGCTGACGGAGTCTGTCCAGTAACTGCTCTACAGGTCTTTGGTGGTTTGCTGTATAGCCCTTACTTTGTCTGATTTCCCTGGATTTTGATACCAATCTGAACCATTCTTCCGTGGGGAAGGACCTTAACTCAATCCTTCTGTCAGTGTGCCTGATCAGGACTTTTTCGATCCTGCCAAGGGCTGTCCCTATAGTGGGATAAGAATATCCGGTTACTTCTGACAATTGCTTGATTTGAAGTGGACCAGTCTTTCGGAACCAGTTTACAAGTAATGCATGAAGAATCTCATAATAAGCATCCTGTTTTTTCCTTTCGAGGCTTGACTTTCTTTCAAAATGCAGTTTTTCGCGGATCACCTGGGCCACCTGAAGGATACTATCATCAGCAATACCCATGTATGCTGATTGCTTTCCATTGGCAAACCTTATGATACCTAAACGGGAAAAGATGCCGGGGTGAAAGATCCGGCTCATTGCCTTCCACTCATCTCGCAAACGCTTGGGACTTATCCTGGAATCATTAAGAAGAAGCATCGCATTTTTCTCTACTTGTTCGGCCAGAACCTTAGCCAGGCTTACCAATACTGATTGTACTCCTCTGATATTATGCAGCTTATAGGCAAACTCGAAAAGCGTATCTTCATAAATGGCATCTGGCTCATAGTTCCCGGCGCCTTTTGGCTTTTTTGAATAACTGATCGTTTTCACAGAAACAAAGTTGCGACTTTTAATTTAAACATGCGACTACAATTGAAAGTTGCAACTATAGTGCCGGTAGCTGCCTGTAAAGGGTCTCATACTGCAGGAAAATTACTCTGTCAGATTTCAATTCAGGATATTGGTTCAGAAAAATCTATGTGATCATGTATTTTACCTGAAATACCGGATGGCTCAGTCGTCCGAGAACTCCTGCAGCAGTTTGCGGTAGGAGGAGAAGATCTTGGAGCGGGAGATAAAGCCCAGGTATTTGCCCTGGTCGGTGACCGGCAGGTTCCAGGCGCCGGTCTCCTCGAAGATCTCCAGCACCTTTTCCATTTTTTCTTTCCGGTCGATGACAGCCGGCGGGATCTGCATGATCTCGGCGATCTCCACCTTGTCGTAAAGTTCGGTATTGAAGATGATATCCCGCACGTCATCCAGGCTGATGACCCCCACCAGCTCCTGCTCGTCGTTGACTACCGGGAAGATGTTTCGCTTTGATTTGGAGATCGCCCTGACCAGCCCACCCAGGTTCTCCCCGGCCTTCACCTTTTTAAAGTCCTTTTCCAGCACCTCATCCACCGACAAAATGCTCAGAACGGCCTTGTCCTTGTGATGGGTCATCAGCTCGCCCCGCTGGGCCAGGCGCATGGTGTAAACCGACTGTTTCTCGAAGGCCAGGATGGTCACGTAGGAAATGGTGGCCGTCACGATCAGGGGGATAAACAGGGTATACCCCCCGGTGATCTCCGCGATCAGGAAGATGGCGGTCAGGGGGGCATGCATCACTCCGGCCATCACTCCGGCCATTCCCACCAGGGAGAAGTTGTTCTCGGAAATGCTTACGGGTGTAAACAAATTGACCGCTTTGGCCAGGGTGGCCCCGCTCATGCCTCCCACAAAGAGGGCAGGGGCGAAGATGCCTCCCACTCCGCCGCTGCCGGTGGTCAGGGCCATGGCAATCACCTTGAAGAAGATCAGCAGCAGGAAGAAGATAATGATGTAATAGCTGTTGTTCCCGATAATCCCTTCAAAAAGGGTACCGTCAAAGAGTGTGGTGGAATGTCCCGTCAGCAGGGAGCGCAGGGTGATGTAGCCTTCCCCGAAGAGCTGGGGCAGCAGGAAGATCAGCACCGAGACCAGAAAGCCCCCGGTGAGGGTGCGAAGCAGTCCGTGCCTGATTTTTCCCATGGTATGCTCCACCAGGTTGTTCATCCGGGTAAAGTAGAGCGAGACCAGCCCGGTAAACACTCCCAGCAGGATGTAGAAGGGGAGGTTTTGTATGGCAAAGGGCTCACTGATGGTGAAGGCAAAAACCACCTGCTCGCCCAGCAGGAAGTAGGAGACGATGGCCGCGGTGACCGACGCGAGCAGCAGCGGTACCATCGACCAGGTGGTCAGGTCCAGCATCAGTACTTCGAAAGAGAAGATCAGCGCTGCAATGGGGGCCTTGAAGATCCCTGCAATGGCCCCGGCTGCGCCGCAGCCCACCAGCAGCACCACCGATTTGTAGTTGAGCCGGAGGAGGTGACCGATGCTGGATCCGATGGACGAGCCGGTAAGCACGATGGGGGCCTCCAGTCCCACCGATCCGCCCAGTCCCACGGTGAGCGAACTGGCCACCATGGAACTCCAGGTGTTGTGGGCCTTCAGGTGCCCTTTCCGTTTGGAGATGGCAAAGAGGATCTTGCTGATGCCGTGACCGATATCCTGTTTGAGCAGGTATCTCACAAAAAGCATGGTAAGCAGGATCCCTCCCAGGGGCAGGAGGAAGCCGGGTTCCGTGGAATGGTCGCCCAGCAGCCACGACCTGGATTTCAGTTCCACAAAGTGGGTGAGGTTCTTCAGAAGTGCGGCGGCGGTTCCCGACAGCAGCCCGATGAGCACACTCAGGGCCAGCATCAGCTGCCGGTGCCTGATCTGCCTGACAATTCTAAGTAAGCGTCTTCGTACGGTTGAAATCTTCATTGCTTCACGCCATCATGAATTATGGCCTGTTTGGAGCTCATTGCGCCGGCAAATGTAGCTCAATTTTGCCTGAAAAATGAGCTTCAAAAGAATTTTTCATGAGCCTGAAACAGATTGTACGTCTTTTACTTCTTTTCCACCAGGATCTTTCTGCTCAGCGTCCCGTGCCTGTTTTCAAAGATCAGAATATAGCAACCCGGGGCGATTTGATCCATGCGGATGGAGTGGCTTTGTCCGGCCGGGATTTCCACCTGCGGATCGGCATAAACCACCTGGCCCAGGAGACTGGTGATCCGGACCGAGCCCTGCAGGCCTGAATCATTGCCGGAGCGAATATGGAAACTGCCTGTACCTGGATTGGGATAAACCAGCAGATTCGTTTCCCTTTGTGGCAACTGTGCCAATGGGAGGTGTTCACTTCCGCCAGTCCGGTGATCCAGACACCGCCGTTCCTGGTGCCTGCATAAAGAGAGCCGGGGGAAGCCTGGTTGATTTCGAGCCTGTCGATGTTCCGGCGTTCCAAACCCTGATTATAGGACGACCAGGTGGTTCCGCCGTCTTTGGAGAGGTATACCCCCTGGTCTTCGGTGCCCACATAATAGACCGGAGACTCCTGAAAATTATCAAAAGCCAGCGCGTTGGTCTGCAGGGATGGAAAGGATCCGACCAGCGTCCAGACGGTATCTCCTTCCCATTGGGACAGGCCCGATGAGGTGGCTGCAAATACCTGGTGTTCTGAATCCACGGCCAGATCCCTGACCGTGCCCGCGAAGGAGTAGTCACCGCCGGGACTGATACGCTCCCAGGTATCTCCCGCGTCTTCCGACCGCAGGACATATCCCAGATTGGAAGTCCCCTGGTAAACGATCTCCTGGTCCACAGGGTCCATGGCAATGGCCGAAACTCCGGTGTGGCTCTTGTGGCTCCATGATCCTCCGCCATTCTCTGTTTTATAAAAGCCATCGTAGCTCAGGCCGGCCCCGTCTATCCCGATGAAGATCACATCCGGATGGTCCGTGGGCCCGGTAATTTCCGTCGACCACCATTTGGCATCGTACATGGACCAGTTTGTAAAGAGCGACTGACCGTCCCAGCTGTCGCCTCCGTTTTCACTCTTATAGATATAATAGGAGCTGCCCTGGGGGATATAAGCGCTCTGTTTTGTGCCGGCAAAGAGTTTGTCCGGATCCCCGTGCTTGATAAAGACACTGTTCCTGCTGGTATTGGTTTCGCCAAGTACTTGCCAGGATTGTCCCTGGTCAAGGGTGCGGTACACATTGTTTTCGATGGCCACCAGCATTTTCCCGGGCGAGTCCGGATAACCCGCCATATCCAGGATTTCCGCAGGTAAAATACCATGGTTCCTGGAAGCCCAGGTTTCCGTTGCCTCCATGTATTGATAGATTCCTTTGTTGGCAAAGGCCAGATAATCGGCATCGCCGCTTATCAGAATGGAGGTGGGAAAACTGTGGGGAGCTCCGACCCGGTAGTACCAGGTATCCCCGGAGATCGAATAGGCGGCCACCGAGGAGGTGACATCCTCGTACTCGTACTCCATTCCCACCTGTACGTAATCGGGCATGTTGTCGCTGATAAACAGGGTGCTCTCGTAATTCACATTGGAAACCAGGTCAAAGGAGGAGGGCGGGCTTTGCTCCTCCCAGCTTAATCCGGCATTTTTGCTGATAAAGAGGGTCCGGTCGAACATATCGGTTTCGTAAGAAATGGCACACAGGGTATGATCCGCATAGCCGGCAGGGGTGCAGGCCAGGGCGTATACTTCTTCATTGGTCCCGAACAATCCGGCATTGGCCCAATCGGTGCCGTTGTTGTGACTGTAATAGATGCCGCCGCCGTCCGAATTTTCCGTTCCCACGTAGATTTTCAGGGTGTCGGAGGGATCGATCAGAATCTGTTTCACACTGTTGGGCATCTCGCTGATGCCCGCCCCGGTAAAATGAACCTCGTTCCAGGAGTCTCCCCCGTTGCTGCTTCTGAAAAAGCAGGGGGTCTCGGCGAAATAGTCCCAGCCGGCCGTGGTGTAGCGCTTGTCCGTGCCCAGCACAATGGTCCGCGGATTTTCCGGATTGTAGCCCGCGGTTTCGATCCGGACGGTATCGTCCCAGATGGGCTCCCAGTGAATCCCGTAATCGATGCTCTGGTAGAGCGTATACTCGGTGAAGCAGAGAATATGGGCCGGGTCCGCCTGGGATACGACCACCTGCTCCACCTCGCTCACGCTCAGGTCCAGCTGGGTCCAGTTCCCGGCGGCATTGACCGATTGATAGAGGCCACTGGGGGTGGCGGCATAGAGGGTGTCGGGGTGGGACATATCCATGGCCATGCTGTTGATATAGCCTACGTAGGGTCCGATGTTCTGCCAGGGCGTGCTCTGGCCGTTGCTCAGGCTAAGACACAGGAAGGCCATCGCCAGAGCGGAAAGGATTTTTTGCAGGAAGCACATGCTTGTTGTGGTGTTTTAGGATACGTAAATCGCAAATAACGATCAAGTTACAACAAACTTCCAAACAAGTCCAGTATGCGGAGCGGGAATGTTACATCTTATGCGGCTTGGCCTTCATGTACCGGACCTTTCGCAGGATCCAGTTGGGCAGAGGTTTGGTCACATCCTTGCGTTTCCAGAGATTGATGTACCAGCCAAAGCGTTTGGTAATCGGTATTTTGTGGGTTTCCACAAACTCGATCAGGGTCCCGTCGGGGTCCTCCACGTAGGCAAAATGGCCGGCGGCCTCGCCCATATCGAAGGGTTTGCCACTGGGATGGATGTCCGAATCCACGGTAAAGGGGAAGCCATTTTCGCTGCACTCCTCCTTGAGCACTTTCATATTGAGGATATCGAAACAGATATGAATAAAGCCCAGGTCGCCCCAGATGCGGTCCTTGTAGATTTTCTCAGGGGTGCGGTCCAGGGCCTGAAGCAGTTCGATCTCGGTGGGACCGAACAGCCTGGAGAAGGGTCCTTTCCGGTTTTCGCTGTGCTGCAGAAGGATCCTGCGGAACCTGCCCGTCCCCCCCGGAAGGCCCCTGAGATCGTCAAAGCTGCCCTCTTCATCGAAGGCCACCACATTATATCCCAGGATATCGCTGTAGAGCTCCATGGCCTTTTCGGGATTTGTGGTACCAATGGTCACCCCGAAGGATCCGCCCGTGGGCTTGCGCAGATTCTTAAAGATGGAGGGCTCCTCCACCACCTGCCAGATATTGTTGAAGGGGTCTTTTAAAAAGAAGGTCTTACGCCCGGTGGGGTCCTTCACGATTTCGCTGAGGCGGTTGGCATCTTTCAGGTGCTTGTAGGCTGCGGGCACATTGGTCGATTTGATCTTCCCGGCAATGATCCCCAGGTCGCCCAGCTGCAGCTCGAAGGCGGGGGCCAGGGGGGTCCGCTGGGTGTGCTGCCAGATCTCGAAACCGCCGCCCCCCATGATATTCATGGCCAGTCCGGCATGCCGCTCCCAGGGTTTTCCGTCGGTATGGGGCAGCATATACTCGGCAATGGCTTTTTCTTCAAACATGCGGATATCCATCCCAAAGTTGGGAATATACCATTTCCAGGCCTCGCCAAAATTACTCACGCCAATGCCTATCTGCTGGATGCCGGAGATGTATTTTCTGTGTAGAATTCTTCTGTTTTTCATATTAATGTGCAAAGATAGGTGTTTTCATGGTTTTTAGGAGAAAAAACTATCTTTGAAACGAACTAAGCCCTTTACCCTATGACCAAGAAACGGGTTCGTGGTGCCCGGCGTGGTATCCATATCAGAAACCTGATCTATTATCTCATCTATCCCTATACCAAGATCTTCTTTTTCCACTATTACGGAAAAGTGGAGATCCGGGGCAGGGAGAATATTCCCAGGAATGCCCCGGTGATTTTTGCGCCCAATCACCAGAATGCCCTGATGGATGCCCTGATCGTACTTTTTTCGGCACCCGGCGACGTGGTGTTCCTGGCCCGTGCCGATATTTTTAATAAGCGTTTTCTGGCTTTTCTCCTGAACAGTCTGAAGATCCTCCCCGTGTTCCGGCAGCGCGACGGGGCCTCCGAGCTGGGCAAGAACGCCGATATCTTTGATATCGCGGTTAATGTACTGAAAAACAAGCACTACCTCTGTGTTATGCCCGAGGGGAACCACGGGCACCAGCGGAAGCTGCGCACCATTGTCAAGGGGATTTTCCGGATCGCCCTCCAGGCCCAGGAGGAGGCAGGCAGCAAAGCGTTTGTAAAGATCGTTCCCGTGGGTCTCGATTTTGGCGATTATGTCAAGCAGAATACCTCCCTGTATATCAATTACGGCAAACCCATTGAGATTTCGGAGTACTGGGAGCAGTTTCAGGAGAACAGTGCCCGGGCCATCAACGCCCTGAAGTTGAGGCTGGCCGGGGAGCTGAGTCCGCTGATGATTGACATCCGCAACGAGGAGCACTATAAGGCCATTTACGTCCTGAAGGGTATTTATAATGAAACCATGCGGGCGGAGATGGGCCTGGAGGGAAAGCGGCTGAGCGACCGCTTCAAAGCCGACAAGGAGCTGATCGGCAGGCTGGAGGCGCTGATGGAGAAGGCCCCGGAAGCGGATCCGGACACTGAAGAGGCCACGGAAGCGGATCCGGACACTGAAGAGGCCACGGAAGCAGCTGGCTCCGGGGCGATCGAAACCCGGATGTCCTTGGAGTCTCCCGGGGCGATCGAAACCCGGATGTCCTTGGAGTCTCCCGGGGCGATCGAAACCCGGATGTCCACGGAGTCTCCCGGGGCGATCG
>JARGFM010000055.1 GCA_029210725.1 Bacteroidales bacterium
ATTTTGACCTCCCGGCCTTGTCCATTGCAGAACTCTACAGGGAAAGATGGAAGGTTGAGTCTTTCTTTTATGGAAAGCTTTCCATAATTTCTTCAAATGGATCAAACAACACCTGCATATCAAGGCATTTTACGGGACCAGCCAAAACGCTGTACACTGTCAAATTTGGATTGCAGTATCCACGTACCTGTTGATTGCCATTGCAAAGAAAAAGTATGATTTGGCGATTAGCCTGTACACATTTGCTCAAACATTGGGTCTTACTCTGTTCGAAAAGACCCCTATCAAAGAACTCTTTAACGATAAAAACGTAATCAAAAATCTGTCCGATGAGAACCAATTATCATTGTGGGATTCTTAACCGGACACTAGTGAAAACCATGCATAGTGATGCTCAGCTTTGAAGCATGATCTTTCTGCTGTTTCCACGTTCGCCCATGCAGGCATCCACATTTTCAAGTACGTAAGAAAAACCGGAACCGGTGTTCTGTATGACCGGTAAAGTTACCCATAAATATTAGTTATGGGTAAATTCGCCTGGGTGCAGGGTATCATGGATTTTTTCTATGAGATGATTTCGCCTCCCCAGAGTTTGTCGAGGAAGAGGCTCCAGGGCAGCAGGCTTGCATTTCCCATTTGCCTGGATAGGGATCGGTGCTTACCAGGATGAGCTTATGAACCCGGTACTCTTCAGCAAAGCTTTTTAATCCCTTCAGATGACGGTGGGTGATTTGATCGCTTCTTTTGACTTCAATGGCAACTTCATTCTCGCCCAGCACAAAATCGATCTCTACCTGGGATGCTGTTCTCCAGTAACTGATTTCGTAATGCAATCCGGAATACCGGCTATGTGCATAGAGCTCTTGATAGATGAAGTGTTCGAACGAGCGGCCGAACAGTTCGCTGCCTTTTTCAATGAACCCGCGTTTCAATAAATAGTTGGCCATGGCAATATCGAACATAAAAAATTTGGGTGACTGAATGACCCGGCGTTTGGGTTTTTTCCGGTAGGCCGGAAGGAACCTTCCTATAAGGGTTTCTTCCAGGATATGGAAATACTCTTTAATGGTAGGAGCACTGACCCCGCAGTCTGCTGCAATATTACTGAAATTGATGACTTCTTCGTTTGAGAATGCTGCAGCTTCAAGGAACCTGGAGAAGGTCTGGATATTCCTTGTCCTGGCTTCAGCCACTATTTCATCCTGAAGATAGCTTCCGATATATGCTGAGATCAGGGGTGCCGGCCCCCCAGAGAAAGGTACTCTCCCGGCCCAGATCACGGAATGTTTGCTTTCGAATATACATGATAATCTAAAGTAAATATCGTTTAATCCAAATAACTCAAAGCAAACAACGTTTTTAGCTCGCGGTTGGAAAGTTCACCCACCCATTTCTCACCGGTGGAAACAGCCAGGTCGGCCAGCTCCTTTTTCTCCCTGAGCATGGCATTGATCTTCTCCTCGAAGGTGCCCTGGGTAATCAGGCGGTAGACCATCACATTCTTGTTCTGCCCGATCCGGTAGGCCCGGTCGGTGGCCTGTTGCTCCACGGCCGGGTTCCACCAGAGGTCGTAATGGATCACATGGCTGGCAGCGGTCAGGTTCAGGCCGGTACCTCCTGCTTTAATGGAAAGTAAAAAGATCTTCTCCCGGGCATCATTCTGAAAGCGCTCCACCAAAGCATCGCGCTTTTTGCGGGTGGTTCCGCCATGCAGGAACATGCTTTCGGTACCGAACCGGTCCCGGATCATCTCTTGCAGGATCAGCCCCATCTCCCTGAACTGGGTAAATATCAGTACCTTTTCGTTGTTCTCCACGATATTGTCCAGCAAGTCGAGCAGCATGCCGGCCTTGCCCGATAAATCGGGTGAAGGGTCGCTTTTTTTGAGGTACTGGGAGGGATGGTTGCATACCTGCTTCAGAGCCATGATCAGTTTCAGTACCATCCCCCGCCGCTTGATACCCGCCTCCTTGCCTTCCGGATCGATCCCTTCGATATCGGCCATCAGGGTATTCAACACCCCCTGGTAGAGCGCTCCCTGTTCCTTCACAAGGGTAGTCATATAATCGTTCTCAATCTTTTCGGGCAGATCGCTGATAATGCTTTTATCGGTCTTGAGCCTGCGCAGGATAAAGGGGGCAGTGATCTTTAAGAATCGATCGAGCTGCTTTTTATCCCGGTTTACCTCTATGGGAAAAGCAAACTCTTTTGTGAATTTCTTCAGGTTCCCCAGGTATCCTTTGTAGATGAAATCGAAGATGCTCCAGTATTCCGACAGGCGGTTCTCCACCGGGGTGCCGCTCATGGCAATCCGGATACCTGACTTCAGCATCTTCACCGCCCTGGTCTGTGCGGCATCTGCGTTTTTTATATTTTGTGCCTCATCAATGATCACCGCACCCCATCTTTTTTTCGATAAAAGTTCCTGGTCGCTGCGTGTAACGCCGTAACTGGTCAGGATCACATCTGTCTCTTCATTCAGGGTCCGGTTTGGACCGTGGAAAAAGGTAATAGATATGCCGGTACTAAACTTCTCAAATTCCTTCTGCCAGTTGGTAAGCAGCGTGGTAGGTACCACGATTAGTACCTGTCGCGAATCAAAAGCTCCTTCTTCTTTCAGCTTCAGCAACAAAACAATCACCTGCAGTGTTTTTCCCAGTCCCATGTCATCGGCAATGATGCTTCCAAAACCAAGACTGGCATTTTTGTATAACCAGTCAAAGCCTCTCTGCTGATAGGGCCGCAGGCGGGCATGCAATCCCCTGGGAAGATCGATCCGCTCCCCGCTCAGCATCTCGTCGATCAGTTTCCGGGTGGTTTTGTCCATTTGCACCTTCTCTCCATTCCATTCACCTGTAAAAGCAGCCTGCAGCAACTGCTTACGGTCCATCTTTCCGTCCTGCTGCTGAATCTGCTCCATCAGTGTTTTCAGGTCTGTCGTGTTCAGGTAGAGGTACTGATCTCGTATCTTAACGACTCCTGAAAGCCCTTGCACCATCCTGAAAAACTCGCCGGCATCCATCAGGGTGTCTCCCAGGGCAATCTTCCACTCGAAGCGGAGGATCTTTTCCAGGTTTAGCAGCGATCGTTTGTTTACCCTGCCCGAGGAAGAGAGCGCTACAGAAACAGCGGGGCGGACCAGGCTCTTCAGTTCTTCCGGAAGGAGTACCCGGATCCCGTATAGCCGGATCACGGGTAGAATGCGGAAAATGACATGGGCAAACTCATCCGGGGTATAGACCGGGATATGCCGGCCGGAAGTGGAGATGATGAACTCCAGCTCGGGAAGTGAAGGAGTCAGCAGTTCGATATTGCGCAGCACTTCGTACCTCGAACTGCTGTATTCAGGGAGGGACATTACATCGGCCAGGGGAATCGCTTTGTTTAATGGCCGTTTACTCTCTTCCACCAGCACCTTCAGGCCAAATCGGTCCGAATTCTCCTTCTCGAATATCTCCAATACCGGCGAAAAATCCTGTCGGGTAAGGTACAGCCTGTCGATCCATCGCTGAATGGAAGCGGGGATCTCCCCATCCCCTGGCAGATCAAAACGGTAGGCGAAGCTATCCATGAAGATCCGGTGAACCGGGTCGAAGTGCTTCTGTGAAACAGGCACGGCATCCCGGATAAACCGACCAATGAAGTATGAGACCAGGCTTTTGAGCTGTTCAGAGTTTGAGGGGGTTGCGGGGGCCTCTGCCTGAGTTATGGAGGCCTCTGCCTGAGTTATGGAGGCCTCTGCCTGAGAAGTTTCTGTCTGGGACGCTTCTGCCTGAGTTATGGAGGCCTCTGCCTGAGAAGTTTCTGTCTGGGACGCTTCTGCCTGGGACGCTTCTGCCTGGGACGCTTCTGCTGGTGGGAAAGCTGCAGACAGGCTTCTGAAAATTTCATCCACCCTTTGATCTAAAACGGCAGGGATCCATCGCACGGTATAGCTTCCATTTGCGGTGCGGATTAGCTGGGGGATAAAGGAAGATGTCTCCGCGAGTTTCCGGCTGTAATGATATACCATATATACCAGGGTTAGCCCGGGCATAAGACGGTGGACCTGCCTGGCATGGATCTCTGACAGGAAGTCCAGCAGTTGATCTTCTCTGAGCCGCCACGTGCCGTCCTCGTCAGCGGTATTGTAAACCTTCCATGCCCCGCCTGGTTCCCCGTGCACCCTGCAGGAGGTCAGGCGGCCGGCCTCATCCAGGCTTATGGTCAGCCCCTGGTAGCGCTCGAAGTGTTTGGAGCGTGCATCCGGTATGCCGGGCGAGCCGGCATTCATCATATTCTCCCTGGTGATCCTCCTGGCTAATTTACGGTAGAGCTTATCCAGGACCTGTTTAAAATCCTTCGAATAAAACACCGGCTTTTCCGGGAGCAGCGAGAGTAGCTTCTCGCGCATATCTTCCAGCACCGAAAAATCGATCTCTTCCAGAGCCAGGGTAAGCTCGCTCCGGTAATCCTCCGCGGGTTCGGCCACAGCCAGGGAAGCACGATCGGGAATGGTGACGGTGTCACTGATGGCTTCGATCCCGATGCTCCGAAGCTTTTGGATGATATCGTAGCCGTGGAGCTTGAAAATCAGGAAGGGATTTCGGTCAATCTCATTGGCCATCACATTGATCACAGCCGCCAGGTGTTTGCAGGGTACGGCTATATCGGGACAGGAGCAATCCATATCCAGATCGTTCCACCGGCCGGGAAATAGGTGGATATGATTTGCCTCTGCCATGGTATACAGGCTTTCGGGCAGCTCACGGTTCAGGAGCTTCGAAAGCAGCAGGGGATTGTTCAGTATGGTGTCTGTCAGCGTTTTCTTCTCCCTGGGTGTAAATGAGGGGATTCCCACACGCACCTCATAGGGTTTCCTGCGGGTACCCTGCACGCTGGCGATGATCCTTTCACCCTGCACCCGGAGATCTTTCACAGCTCCCTTGTTGGCATAACTCCGCCCCCTGGGCAGACGGTTGGAATAGTCGATATATGAGAGGGCGTTCATCCATTTGGCACCCCACCAGGTTTGTCCGTATTTCACAATTCTGTTTTGATTATAATTTTCTTAGGTCAGTAGGTTGAGCAGGGATGCCGGAATTCTCCATATGCCCTCAGGATCACCTTCCTCTTCCACAGAGATGGTCTTGGTATTGATTCGGAGCACACGTCCGGTCCGGTAGATCCCCTCATTGTCGTGCCATGAAACGCGGTCGCCCGGGTTGAAAGCGGCATTGGCCCTGAGCCTTTGGAGATCGTTCATAATTTTGATCCGTTTGACAATCGCACGGTTCAACACGATGAGTTCCTCTTTATTCAGTTTATCCAGGATGCTTTCGGCCTGCTGAAGAAGGTCTTGTGCTTGCATGGGGTAAAAATAAAATTTTCCGGTGAAATTCAGGAACTTCCGGGGCAGTGTTTTCAGCATAGATTTTTGAGCCGGCCAGGTGCTATGGTTTTCTGAATTCTCGTTCAGTTCGCTGTATTTCCCGGCATGCAAAAAATCAGAGCACACCAAAGGATTTAACTGATTTTTCTCTTTTAATTGTATTCACTTGACGGGTGGGGGGGGGCGTTAATGGAAAAAAATCCCACTTTAGGATTCCCGGAGGTTCTTGCAGGAAGTTCCGACAAGAAACAAAACAGGCAGATTTCCACCTGGGTTAAAAAGGGAATGATCAGGAAGATTGCCCCGAGACTATATTCACCGAATTTTGAAGATTCTCCCGGGGACATCATACGCTGCAATCTGTTTGAAGTGCTTTCTTTGCTTTACCCGGGAGCCCTGTTAAGTCATCGTTCAGCCTTTGAGTTTGAGCCTACCGGGGCCGGGCACCTGTTTTTGACACACTCTTATACCAAAAAAGTACCTCTTCCGGGTGTTACGCTTCGTTTCCTTGAAGGACCCGGACCTCTTGAAGGAGACCGCTTTTTTAGCGGACAGCTCAGAGTATCTCAGGAGGCAAGGGCCTTCCTGGAAAATCTGCAAACTGCGAAAGGAGCCGGGCCTGCATCCAAATGCCTGCCATATCCCATGATTGAGGAGATGCTGGAAACAATGATACGCCTAAGTGGTGAGGAAGCGGTCAAGAGGTTAAGGGACCGGGCCAGGGAACTGGCAGATGTTCTTGGAATGAAAAATGAATTCAATCGTCTGGATGCATTGATTGGAGCCTTATTAGCAACAAGGGATACAGGGATACTGACCACTCCGGGAGGAAAAGCCAGGGCAGGAGGTGTGGCCTATGATCCTGCCAGGGTGCTGCTTTTCCAGGATTTATTCAGGGAACTGGAGGCCATGCACTTTCCATTAAGAGAAGAACCCAACAGCAGCCGGAAGGCCTTCAGAAATTTTGCATTCTTTGAGAGTTACTTTTCCAATTATATTGAAGGAACTGAATTTGAGCTGGACGTGGCCAGGCAGATTGTTGAATCAAATACTCCTCTGCCTGCCAGGAATGAGGATTCGCAGGATATTTTAGGAACCTATCAGCTTGCCTCGAATCGTGGTCTGATGTCTGAATTACCCGGGTCCGGAGAGGAATTACTTTCCTTATTAAGGGAGCGTCACAGCATCCTGTTGCGGGCACGGCAGGATAAAGAACCCGGGGCCTTCAAGCAGCGGAATAACAGGGCCGGTAATACGGTATTTGTCGACTGGAAACTGGTGGAAGGCACCCTGATCAGGGGCTATGAGATTTACCAGGCCCTGAATCACCCGTTTAAGAGGGCTGCATTCATGTTGTTCCTGATAAGTGAGGTCCATCCCTTCATTGATGGAAACGGACGGGTGGCGCGAATTTTGATGAACGCAGAACTGGTGGCAGCCGGACAGGCAAAAATTCTGATACCAACCGTTTACCGGGACGACTACCTGGGGGCACTCCGCAAGCTGACCCGCCGGTCCCTGGCAGATCCTTATGTCAGAATGCTGGAACGGATTCAGGAATTCAGTATGACCGTAACAGGAGAAGATTTAGATCTGATGCAGGAGCATCTGCTGAACTGCAATGCCTTCCAGGAACCCACAGAGGCCAGCCTGCACTTTTAATCATCTTGAAGCGTTTCAGCGGCATTCCAATGGCATTCCGCATGCTTTCATTATTCCTTCGCATTTCTAATGAAAACGAATTTGCATTACTAATGCAAATATTATACCTTTGAAAAAAGGTATCGTGATGTTAGAATCGGAAATACAGGAGGTGCTGGATTATCAGATGGAATCCATTCAGGAAATTCCGGAGGGAACCCCCAGGGAAGTAACTGATGATTTGGAATTAACAGATCATCATGTCAGAATATTGACCGGTATCAGAAGATGTGGTAAGAGCACGGTATTGTTACAAATTGCCAGGAAACATTCTCGTTTCAATTATTTGAGTTTTGAAGATCCTCGTTTATCGACTTTCGTGGTGAATGATTTTTTCAAGTTGGAGAAAATATTTGGCAGGGCCGGTAGTTCGGAACTGTTCTTTTTCGATGAAATCCAAAATGTGGATGGCTGGGAGAGGTACGTAAGGGTGTTGCATGATAAAAAGAAGAAGGTGATTGTCACCGGATCGAATGCAAAAATCCTGAGTAAAGAATTGGGCACAAGCTTAACCGGACGCCAGATTTCTCTTGAGGTTTTCCCGTTCTCCTACCTGGAATATCTTACTCATTTTGATTTAAATGCCGGGATAGAATCATTTTCGGGCTATTTTCAAATGGGAGGAATGCCTGAATTCCTCAATACCAAAAACAAGGATGTATTACTGAATTTGTATAACGATTTGATTTATCGCGACATTGTTGTCAGGCATAGTTTACGTAGCCCGAAAATTGTGAGAGAACTTGGTGTCTATTTGGCAAGCAATATCGGGAAGGAGTTTTCTTATAACAATTTGTCCAATATTTTTGAACTGGGTTCCAGCAATACCATTGCTTCATACATTTCTTATTTTGAGGATGCTTACCTGTTCTTTGCTGTACCACGTTTTAGTTTTTCTTTAAAACAACGGGCTAAAAATCCAAAGAAGGTATATGGAATCGATACAGGATTACTCGCCCTTCTCTCCATGTCCTTCTCTAAGGACCAGGGCAGACTGTTGGAAAACCTTGTTTTCATACATTTCAAAAGGTTGGGCAAAGAAATTGCTTACTACCGGCAAAAAGGCGAGTGTGATTTTATCGTTTCAGTGAGTAAGAAGCTTGAAATGGCAGTCCAGGTTTGTTACGATTTAAACGCGGATAACCTCCCCCGCGAAGTAAACGGTCTGGCTGAGGCTTTAAAAGAGTTGGATTTATCCGAAGGCTTTATTTTCACCTTTAAGCAAAAGGATGAACTGGAAAAGGATGGAAAAACAATCCACGTTATTCCGGTTTGGGAGTGGATGGCCTTCGGCCTGAGTGATTGAAAACAGAATCAGGGACCATGCACCGTGAACTTCGATGTTCCCCTCTGCGCAGTTAATTCGCTGCTGTCATGGTACTGTGAAATCCGTAGGAAGAGTACGAAAATGTAAGGTCATAAGCCGGCGCGAGCTGCCATGAGGTGGTATGCATATTCAATTTTGGCGATTTCATCTAATTCAATCCGGTGGCTAAGAAATCTGAATTATACCGGAAGTAGATTTTTTGTTCCGAGCGTATCAATTCACCAACTTCTTGCCTTTGTTCCTCCATATGAAGTGAAACAAGTAGTTTGCCGACTGCCTTCATGGTCTTTATTGATTGGTGAAGAGCTTCTTAACTTCATCAAGTTCGGCCATCTCCTTCTGGGAAAGACGAAGCTTTTTGCGTATCAATTTGTTCCTTCAAGTCCGCGTACCTCCCAGCTGTCTTACCACGACCGGATCTTTGATAAGGTGGGTGTCGGGGGGAAGATTGTTTTTGATCAGACCGATATCTTCAAATCCACCCTTTTTATGGGGACCTACACCTACCAGGTGGATATCACGGAAGAGCATCTCCTGAATTTCGGACTCTCGGTGGGGCTCTATGGCAATTCCATTAACCTGGGCAAGTATTACAACGATCCCGATTATGCCGAGGATCCGGTACTGGCCTACGGGGTGGAACAGTCGAAGGTGAAATTTGCCAGCGATTTCAGCATCCTGTACCGCTTCAGTGGTATCGAAGCGGGCATCCTTTTTTCCAATATCATGTTTGGAGATGCACAATATTCGGATCAGGATCTGACTTACAAACCGATGAAGAACTACCTGGGACATGTGGCTTACACCTATGGCTTTAATGAGAACTGGACTGGCAGGCCCTTCCTGCTGCTTCGCGGTGGTCAGAATATTCCCACCCTGGTCGAATTTGCCGGTCAGGTCATCTACGGGCAACGCTTCTGGGGAAATGTGATCCTCCGGTCATCTGGCGTATACGGCGTCGGAATTGGTGCTGAAGTGCTGGATAGCTTCCGGTTTAACTACTCCTTTAATTTTAGCAGCAGTGTCGCTCTGAGAACCTTCAGCAGTCATCAGTTTACACTGGGGATTAATATATACAGCGTCCTGGGCATGTTCCGGAAATAGTCCCTGGCTTGCCTGCATCATGACCTGATCGTCCGGGAACTCCTGCCGCAAACTGCGGCAGGAGGAAAATATCCTCCTGTTTTCATCACTGTTTTCGGAGTGATTTATTGAAACTGAGAAAATCAGTATTTTAGGTGCTTGATTTTTACA
>JARGFM010000056.1 GCA_029210725.1 Bacteroidales bacterium
GTTTGAGGCTCTTTTCGGCCCTTTTGAAAGAGTGGCATGAGGACTGGGCCTATGGGCGAAAATATTTGAATTTGGACCTGCTAAGGGAGTGGGAGGCTGAGCGGCGCGCTCACCCCCAGGACCGCGGTCCTGGGGGTGAACTGCCCCTTATGAAGGAAAATGAATTAACTGTAGCTTGAGAAATTTACAGAAAAAAAGTTGCACAACTAAAATAATAACACGTACGTATATTTACGAACTACGAACTATTCTCTATGTGGTCTCTTCAAAAGATCCTTTTGAATGCTCAATTCATTGAGCGTGAGCTATTTTTTCACATCCTATTCATTCACCTTAACATCAAATTGTATGGATAAAAAAATTACCCGAAAAGACTTCTTTAAGAAAACGGCAACTTATACAACGGGTGTTGGAGTTGCAGCGGTTGGTACCGGCTTATTATTTTCCCAGGAGGCAAAAGCTGAAGGCCTGGCAGAGGAGTGGCCTGCTCCTTATGATGCCCTGGATATAGAAACAGTTAGAATCAACGCCCATGATGATTTTTGCACGGAGGGGAAGGGGTGTTGCTTTGCGGCATTTAATGCCCCGGTAAATTTATTAAGAGCGCAATTGCCCGCTACATTTCCTGCCTTTCCGAATGAGATAATGATATACGGGCATGGTGGCGTGGCAGGCTGGGGAACCATTTGCGGGGCTATAAACGGTGCAGCGGCTCTTATTTCACTGGTATGCGATAAAGCTTCCTCAGATCAACTCATTAACGAGCTTTGCGGCTGGTATACACAGGCACTGATTCCGACAGAAATCAGTAACGATTATGCAAGTCAGGGGACATATTCTGCAACAATATCGGATGAAGTCCTGGTACAGAATGCATGCGGATCAGTCTTATGCCATGTATCCTGCACAAAATGGTGCAATGTCTCGGGAATAGCTGTGAATGATCCGAAAAGGAAGGAAAGGTGTGCCCGGCTCACCGGAGATGTAGCGGCTAAAGCGGCAGAGCTTCTGAATGAGCACTTCAGCAGTGGTTTCTCTGCAGAATATGTTGCACCTTCAAGCATTGCCGCATGTATGACCTGTCAAGGAGCAGCAGGTTCCAAAAAAAATGTAGCATCGGAATCGGAATGTGAACAGTGCCACGGAGATTACCAGGAAGCTCATAAATCAGTGGGTCAAAAGAGTTTTGAGGCCAATAGCTTCAGTGTTGAGCAGAACTTCCCCAATCCTTTCTCAAACAGAACCACCATTCGTTATTCCCTGGATAGGCAAGATTCTGTATCCATCGAAATTTTCGATATACAGGGAAGAAGAATAAAGACGATAATGAGCAACATGCCTCATGTTAGCGGGGAATATACCATTGAATGGGATGGTACAAATGATCAAGGAGGAAGGGCTGAAGCGGGAGTATATATATTCCGGTTCAGGGCAGGATCTAAAATTCAGACCGTCAGCATGATGAAAGTCTAACTCCTCCCTGGCACCCTCTTAATAAGTTATTTCACGGCCGTATTTTTTCGTACAGGCCTGAAATCCTTTTATCATAAATTTCTTTTATCTCATCTTCATGCTCCCCAATGGGCCTGACGGGGATCAAATCCATGACTTCTTCGGGAGTAAGTGAAGATTTGTAATAAAGTTGTATGGATCTTTTCAGGGTATTCCGGATCACTTTTTTCGCTTCTGCTTCATCGAAACCCATTTGCACTGCAAGTTCCTCCATTTTTTTCCACTGGAACCAGAAATAGGTCGGCAGCATGGCCGAAACCATGGCATATCCCTCAAGCAGAGATTCTTCCACTTCTACTGTCTTGCCCAGTTTTCTGAACAATTGCATCAGGTTCTTTTTTTCTTCTTCGGAATAATCTTTATGGAAACAAACCGGGTTATAGCCCTTATTAATGTATGAGCTTGCATTGGGGATCATTCTAACGATGCGCTGTGTATGTAACAAGCCGGCTATCTTTTCGATAGTGATTTTAGGAGCCAGGGAGATCAGCGATGACTCTGCTTTCAGGGATTCCTTTATCTGATTCAGAGTTTCCATCATCACAGGAGGATGGACCGCAAGGAATACCAGGTCCTGTTGTGCTGGCTCCGCTAGCGAACCTGCGATTGTAATCTCCGGAAATTGGGCTTTTAAAGAGGAAGCCACCTCCTGGTTGGGCTCGTAAACAAGAATGGAATTGAATTCGAGAGATTTGTTTTGAAATGCCTGGAGGAAGATCCTGGTGATTCTTCCGCCACCGATGAATCCTAATGTTGTTGTTTTCATGATATCTGCTTTTTCGATGATTATTTGATTTCAAATTGAGGCTCCGGGAAAGCCATGGAAAATAGTATCAGAATACCACCCATTATTGTCAGGACAAGGCCAAGATAAAACAGTGTATAAACCAGCCAGTGACTGATTACTAACATCCCAGGTCCGGTGATACAGGTAAGGGTTAATGCCATAAGCATATATATATTCAAAGCACTTCCCGGGGCCCGGGTATGACCTGCACCGGATGCGGCCGACCGGATACGGTTGAATAATAGGAAAATACCTGCCAGGATGATAAGTGTGGCAATGATAAAATGGTTGGCATCCACTTGTAGTCTGGCTGGAAGCTTATAAACGGATAGTTGGTCGTCGAGCCAGATACGTGCAAAAACCGCCAGGGCGCTTAAGCCAATGATCAGACTGGCCCCATTGAGCCATTTTTTGGAAAGCTGATCTTTTATAAGGCGCCGCAAGCCAAAAACCAGCAACAGCACAAGGAAAAATATGCCCATCGCATAAATTAGTGGTTTCAGGAAAGTTTCTCTAAGAATGCCGGAATGGACCTGGACAGCAGAAAAGCAAAGCGAGGCGAATTGGAACTGAGTTACGGGCTTTCCCTCTTCGTCGAAGGGATATTTCAGTACCGGGGAGGTGAAGAATCCCGATTGATAGCTGTGACAATCCGTACATCCGTTTACACCCAGGGCGCTGCTGGCCGGGAAAATATCATGGTTATAGGTATGAACATTTCCAAAGGGAGATGCTTCCCATGACTCCATGGATAAGCTGGTAAATTCATGACCTGAACGATAGACCCGGTTGTTCATTACCCAGACCACCTTTTTGTTTTCCATCGGGTAATTGATTTCCTTAAGTTTCATGCTAACCGACCGGATCAAAACATCAATTTCTTCCGGAGTATTAACTTCAATTACTTCATCTGCATTATCATCCCTGATATCGGAGAGTCCGGGGTATTTCTCCGGATCTTGCCGGTGATCGGCCCACATCTTGTATATGTCACTCATTTTTAACTGCATCAATCCCTCTCTTCCGTCTGACTGAATGGCCGGCCAGGCGGTGTGAACTCTGTTGGCCGGATAGATCACACCTTTGTATTTTAACAGCTCAGGTCTGAACATGCAGTCAGGTTTATCATCATAACCCATCATTTCCAGGTCTCCGTAATGGTTCCAGTAGTTCATCTGAGGATCGTAGAAGGTCCACAAGTGTTTCCCTTTGGTAGGGATCTTCGTTCCCGGATTGAATACATCGCTGGCCACAAAATGAGCTGACTTCACCGTTCTTTCGGGGATATGGCAGGTTTGGCAGGCGATTTTATCAAGATGCAGCGGAGGCAACCATTTGTGTTTAGCCAGCGGAGCACCCAGATACCCGTTGTCGTGGCAATCGGAGCATGTTCTCATGGTATGGTCCAGGTCATCTCTCACGTGTCCTCCGGGATCATCTCCCTTGCCAAACTGATGAAGCTCTTTACCCCTGATCCGTTCATTTGCGGCTGATTTGCCTGCCGGGTGACAGTCCACACATTTCAATCCTGCCTGTAAATGAACATCGGTCCTCATCCGGAAATTGGCCCCTCTTTTCTTCCATCCTGGTTTGGCATGGCAGAACAGACATGCTTCATTTCGTGGTTCTCCGACGATATGAGGTTCAACCCTTCCGTCCGGATTGAATATCGATTTATCGTAAGTGAGCGTTACAGGGACTTTCGATGCCACCGATCCGCTTACTTCAGCAATTCCGGATGCAGCGGTGGCAGCCCATTTGAAATTCATGTTCTGAATATTCCGGATCCGTTCCTTGTTGTCGTAGCCTGGTAAAAGACATATATAGCAATCGGCTTCTATAACTCCCGATTCGCTCCACCTTGCCTTGAAATATTCCCCGTCAAGCTTATTTGATCCACCTGAAACGAAATTATTCAAAGGATTATTCATCACGCTGTCATATCTCATTCCGCGTAGGTCGTATTCGAGAGATCCTCCTCCGGGGTGACAGACGCCGCAGGAAACTGCAAAGTCGAAGGAGCTCATATCGACCATTGCCGGCTCGTCATTGTTCTTTTCTGACAAATATCTGTAAAGCGGGGCAGGGGAGCACCAGGATCCCCCGTAATTGCCCGGCGATGACACCCACTGCATCCTTTCAAGCTGAAGGGCTGATGCTGCTTCATCTTTGCCCTGCTGAAAGTGATAACCCCGGGTGATCTTCTCATAATCATGACATTTTCCACAGGTCTGTTTAGGAGAATAAGGCTTGTCGGTATTTTCTCCTGTAAGAGGATTAATGGTATCTCCTTCCTGGGTTAAGAGATAAAATGGCGGACAAACACCCGTTGGGGAAATTGATTCAGCTTCCGAGACCAGTGATGGGGAACTTTTTGATCCGGTTTTTACAGCCACGGTTACGGTCACGCTTACCAGGACCAGGATCATCAATGTCATTGGGAAAAGGGTTCTGAATTTCATAATGCTACTTTTACGGTCACAATCACAGTCGTCATGAGGATTATTAGTCTCATCTGTTATATAATTCCATAAATCAGTCCGCTTAAAGTGGCCATGAAGACTACCAGGGCAACATATACAAGTGTTTTCTGAGTCCCAATGACCCCTCGTATTACCAGCATATTAGGCAGGGACAGGGACGGGCCGGCCAGCAACAGGGCCAGTGCAGGTCCCTTCCCCATTCCGGCAGCAATAAGCCCCTGTAATATGGGTACTTCTGTCAGGGTTGCAAAATACATGAATGCACCTACGATGGCAGCGAAAAAGTTGGAGAGAAACGAATTTCCCCCAACCAGTCTTGCCACCCATTCATTAGGAATGATTCCTGCCATTGCAACATCGTCATGCGTGGATCCCAGTAAAAATCCGGCGATCAGAACCCCTATAGCCAGCAAAGGCAGAATCTGCTTGGCAAAATCCCAGGAAGAAAGAGTCCATTCTTTGTTACCGGGGTCTTTTTTATCGATAAGTGTAATAACGGCCAAACCGGCCATTCCAATAAGCATGGGGATCATGGGTGATGTGAAGATTATTGCAGCTGATGTTGTGATAATACCGACAATGAATATATGATACCACTTTAGTCTGAGAATAAACACCAGGGAAAATGCCAGCAGAATGGCAAACACCGAGGTGATGATCCACTTATTGGACCAGATCCAGTACCAGCCTCCCTCAGTCACACCTTCTCCGGGTTTTCCCCAGTTTGCAAATACCAGGATGATGACCAGGATGAAAAAATGAAAAGCTGTCTGCCACATGGGCCTTTTTTCCGGCATGGCAGTGAAATTCATTTGTTCTTCTCTCTTTTCCTTTTCCTCTTTCCTGTATAGGAGCGACATGATTGAGCCGATTACGATAGCAAAAACAACAGCCCCTACTATCCGTGCAATCCCCATCTCAAAACCAAGGATCCTGGCCGTGAGGATAATGGCCAGGATGTTTATGGCCGGCCCGCTGTACAGAAAGGCGATGGCTGGTCCCAGACCGGCGCCTCTCTTATGAATACTTGAAAAGAGTGGGAGTATGGTGCAGCTGCAAACAGCCAGGATGGTTCCGGAGACTGAAGCTACTGAATACGACAGCCATTTTTTAGCCTGTGCCCCGAAATATTTCATCACGGCACCCTGGCTGACAAATACAGATATTACTCCGGCAATAAAAAATGCTGGTAACAGGCAGAGAATGACGTGTTCACGGGCATACCAGCGTGTCAGATCAAACATGGCCATCAGGGCTTCCCTGAATCTGGTGTATTCAAGAGGCATAAAAAAAACAGCCAGAAACACCAGGGCCATCCAGAAGAGTATCTTAATTTCTTTTTTCCAATCCATGGACTGTCATTTCTTTATAAGTGGACTATTCGTAAAAGCACGAACTAATTGTTCAAATTTTTTAGAAGTAGATAATTATGATGTAATATACTCCGGTTCCGATGAACACGATCGATATTATTCTTCGAAACCATAGTTCAAAGACCTTCATTCTGTTGTATAGTTTACCCACGCCGGATACTGTAAAGGCCAAAAGCCAGGCAAAGATAATTACCGGGATTCCGGTGGCTATGGCAAATATGACTGGCAGGTATAATCCCGAAGCACTAGTAATGCTCATGGGGATCAGCATTCCGAAATAGAGCACTGCGCTATACGGACAAAAGGCCAGAGCAAAAATGATCCCGAGCAACAATACATCCCAGTAGCTCCGCACTCCCTTTTTCTGAAAACGACCTTTCAGCCTGGAAAAACCGGGAAAATTGATTCGGATGATATCCAGCATAAGAAATCCGATAAGAATCAGCAGCGGTCCAATGATTTTTTCCCCGTAGAGTTGGAACCATCCGGATATTTTCAACTGATCGGCACCAAGGAACAGAATAAATGCCAGCAAAGTATAGGAAACAGCTCTTCCCAGGGTATAGATGATCCCGTTTAAAAAAACCACCCTTTTGCTTTCCACTTCCTTGCTTATATAGCCAATCGCAGTGATATTTGTTGCCAGGGGACAGGGACTAATGGCGGTCAGGAGTCCAAGCAAGGCAGCAGTCAGAAAAGGGATTGAACTACTTCCGGCAAGATTGCTGAGAAATTCTTCCATAAAAAATGGCGGACTATAGCAGTGGTGTGATATGATCTGAAATGATCTGCTTTAGTTTTTCCGGATTACTGCGCGCATACATGAAGCCCTCGTTGGTAATATTTATTCTTTTATCACCGTTGATAATCAGTAGTGTTTGCCCGCTTATACCCAGTTCTTCTGCCTTTTCTTTTCCTCCGGTTTCATCCAGGTTATAATCCATAAATGGAACGCTGTCCCCATAAAGTTCTTCCAGTGCTTCACCGGATACCGTTTCAACTGCCTGACAGGTTACACATCTCCTGGTATAGTGAAAATAATATACTTCAATATCATTTGCCTGTGAGACGGTTTCTTTTTCAGAATTACGATCAGTTTGTGCCGAACAGGAACAATTCATGAACAATGCCATCATAATTGCTGAATATAACATGAGTCCTTTCATAGTTTATTGATTTTGAGTGAGGATTTGTTTAAGCTCATTTACAGAGGGAAGTCTGCCTGAGAGTACAACTTGTTCGTTGATCACCAATCCGGGAGTATGCATTATTCCATACTCCATGATTTTCATGATATCCTCGACTTTAGATACATGGGCTTCAATGGCCAGTTCGTCTATTGAGTCCTTCACCGCTTTTTCAAGCTGCTTGCATTTGGGGCATCCTGTTCCCAATATCTTAATTTCCATAATAATGAGAGTTGTGTTTTTTGATGTTCGTAAAAATACGAATAGAAAACTTAAAAAACTAACGGGAAAGAAAATTATTAAACAATTCCTGAGCTTCTTTCCAATTCTCCTTATTGATACAATATTTTATCCGGGGTGCCTCAATCTCCCCCTGGATCAAACCGGCAGCTTTTAGTTCTTTAAGGTGCTGGGAAAGGGTCGATTTGGCTATGGGGAGAATATCTGACAGGTCGCCGCTATAACAGCAGGATTGTTTTACCAGTAACTCGAGTACATAAATGCGAATGGGATGCCCCATGGCTTTTGCATACCTGGCAATTCTTTTTTGCCGCTTGGAAATAATTTCTTTATCCATGGAATTCTGAATTTACTCGTTCGCAAAATAACGTACATTTTTTTGTACCTGAAAGAAAACTCACGTTTTCCCGTTTTTTTCACAAAAATGAATCTGTTCACTCCGCCTGAGATGAATTTCGAATCAGGGTTTTCTTGCAGGCACTGATTAAGCAGGGCTATCTACCAGTTTATTCTTAAATGCATATATAATCAGGTTGACTGTATTAAATGTATTGGTCTTTTGAAACAGACTGCTTTTGTACTTCTCAACCGTCTTGGGACTAATGTGAATTAATTCTGCGATCTGTTCATTATTGTACCCCTTACATGTCAATTCAAGCACTTCTTTTTCACGATCTGTAATGAGGAAGTAATATGCTTTCTCTCACTTTCATTTCTCTGCCTGCTTAGGTTTTTAAGTACTACCTGAATAATTCTACTTTGACACATTAGCGTATTCTTTTAGATAGCAGCTGTTTATTGCGTATTGTCGACGCCTGTGTCGGTTAAAT
>JARGFM010000057.1 GCA_029210725.1 Bacteroidales bacterium
GCACTGGGTCTGTTCAGGCTTGAGAAGTAGAGTTGATCACGTGCAACTCACCAGGGTGTCCCGATGACGAAAACAAGGGGCAGCGATGCCGCCGGTCTCCGGTGGTTCGGACTTAATGAACTGCCTGATCTGGCCTTTGATCACAGGGAGATTGTTAGCGATGTAATTCGTATGATCAGGGAGGGGAACCAGGGAAGCCGGGACTAAATGATCATCCCGGCACCAACGGTATTGTTGGTGGCCTCATCGATAATGATGATACTTCCGGTGATATGATTGTCCTTATAGGAGTCATAGAAGATGGGTTTGGAGGTTTTCAGGGTGATCCTGGCAATTTCATTCAGTCCCACCGACTGATCCTCGTGGTTCTCTTCCAGGCTGTTGATATTCACCTTATAAGCCACACCACGAATGATTCCTCGTAATTCGGAAGTGGTGTGCCGGATCACATATTTCCCACCCATCACCATAGGCTTTTCACTGAGCCAGCATAGCATCAGATCCACCTCCTGAGCCACCTTGGGCTTCTGGGCCACCGGAACAATCATGTCCCCCCGGCTGATATCGATGTCATGGGCCAGCCGGAATGTTACCGACTGCGGAGGATAGGCCTCCTTCAGCTCCCCTGTCATGGTGTCAATTGCCACCAGGGTGGTCTCAATTCCAGTGGGAAGCACCGCCACCTTTTCACCCGGTTTCCAGACTCCCCCGGCAATACGACCGGCATAACCGCGGTAGTCGTGAAATTCATCCCGCTGAGGCCGTATCACATACTGTACGGGGAAGCGCCGGTTCACGAAATCGGCATCGCTTCGGATATCGATGGTTTCCAGTGCCTCCAGCAGGGTGGGCCCTTCATACCAGTTCATGAGCTCACTGCGGTCCACCACATTGTCCCCCTTCAGGGCACTGATGGGTATAAAACGGACATCAGCAATATTGAGCTGCTCCTTAAAGGGTTCAAACTGGGTCTGGATTTCTTTAAATACCTCCTCCTTATACTCAACCAGGTCCATCTTGTTGATGCAGATCAGGATGTGAGGGATCTCCAGCAATGCGGCGATAAAGGAGTGGCGGATGGTCTGCTCCAGCACCCCGTGCCGGGCATCCACCAGGATGATGGCCAGATTGGCTGTGGAGGCCCCGGTAACCATGTTGCGCGTATACTGCACATGCCCGGGAGTATCCGCGATGATGAACTTTCTTTTGGGCGTGGCAAAGTAGCGGTAGGCCACATCAATGGTAATTCCCTGCTCCCTCTCCGCCCGAAGTCCGTCCGTTAACAGCGCCAGATTCACCTGCACCTCTCCCCTTCTCTCACTGGCCTTCTCCAGCTGCTCCATCTGGTCCTCAAAAATGGCCTTGGAATCATACAGAAGACGTCCGATCAGGGTCGATTTTCCATCATCCACACTTCCTGCCGTGGTAAAGCGCAGCAGTTCCATATCCAGATAACCTGGTGCGGGATTCTCTCTGTTGCTCATTTTTCCTTTTTCTTTTTTACTTATAAACTAAAAATAGCCCTCTTTCTTCCGGTCTTCCATGGCGGCTTCGGAGCGCTTGTCATCGTAACGACCTCCGCGTTCGGTGGAGCGGGCCGCTGCCACTTCCTGGATGATATCCTCCAGGGTATTGGCCATGGAGAGGGTCAGACCGGTGCAGCTGATATCGCCAATAGTACGGCAACGCACATCTTTCAACTCATAAGATTCATGCTCCTTCAGTTGCATAAAAGGAGCCTTGGCCAGCCATGTACCGTCACGATTAAATACCTCCCTCTTATGCGTATAGTAGAGCTTTGGAATGGGGATCTCTTCCAGGTAGATATACTGCCAGACATCCATTTCGGTCCAGTTGCTCAAAGGAAACACACGGAAGTGCTCTCCCATATGTTTTTTACCGTTAAAGATATTCCAGAGTTCCGGACGCTGGTTCTTGGGATCCCACTGTCCGAAATCATCCCGGTGAGAGAAGAAGCGCTCCTTGGCCCTGGCCTTCTCCTCGTCGCGCCGCCCGCCACCCAGTGCCGCATCAAACTTAAACTCCTCAATGGCATCCAGCAGAGTCACTGTCTGAAGGACATTGCGGCTGGCATTGACACCGGTCTCCTCCACCACTTTTCCCGCATCGATGGAGTCCTGTACCAGGCGTACAATCACACGTCCGCCCGTCTCCTCCATCAGGCGGTCCCGGAATTCCAGGGTTTCGGGAAAATTATGCCCGGTATCGATATGCAGGCAGGGAAATGGAACCACCTGGGGCCAGAATGCTTTCCGGGCCAGGTGGTACATGACGATGGAGTCTTTTCCTCCGGAAAACAGCAAAGTCGGTTTTTCAAACTGCGCTCCAACCTCCCGGATCACATAAATCGCCTCTGCTTCTAACTCACGCAGGTGGGTAATGGAATAATTACTCATAAGAAGACCAGTTTCAGGAAAAAATTTGATGTGCAAAGATAATAAAAAAAAAAGAGTGCCTCTTACGAGACACTCTTCAGAGTTAATATCAGGTTGTGATATTAGAAAGAAGCTGCAGGTGTAGCTGTACCATCAGCAACATCCCAGAACAAGCGCGTGCGCACGTCGTCACCTCCAATGGCAGAAGCAGCGGCGTCGTAATTATCACCGTTCAGGTCAGGCTCATTGTATGGGAATGGCATACGGAATGGAATGTCTGAATAAGTCATATCCTCCGGCGGAACCAGTACGGGCCAGTCAAAAGTACGCCATACACAGTAACCTTCGTTCCCCCTGTTATACAGGGCAAGCCATTTCTGTGTACCTATCAGCTCCTTGTCACGGGCAGCATCCCAGGACACATCCGGATGATTCAGATAACTGCCGGGCATGGTCACACCCCAGAAGTCATGGCTTTCGGCAATACCGGCTTCATAATGCTCCTGAGCAGTTCCCGGTGTACCTGTGAAACCGCGGGCGGCAGCTTCAGCAAGCATAAACTCCACTTCGGCATTACAGGCAAAGGTAGCCGGAAAATCAGGCGCAAACATCTCATCGCTGTAGTGACTGTAGGATGGATAGCTTTCGTTGCTCACCAGTCCATAATCCAGACCCCTGTATGCCAATTTCTCCACACCTACTTCGGTGGAAGTATCCACCTGGGTGAAGAATGCAGGCAGCCGGGCATCATCCAGGTCCACCATCATGTCGATAATAGTGGCTGAAGGAGCATAGTCGTTCCTGTTGGCCACAATAAACATGTTGTAAATAGTGTTTACATGAGGGGTTACACCCACCCAGGGAAGCTGCATGGACTCGCCGGGTTCCAGTAAACCAGCCGCAAGAGCTTCGCTCAAATAGGATTGAGCAGCACTGGGATTCACGTCAGCAAGCCGCATCCCCAAACGCAGTTTAATGGTAGCGGCAGCCTTCTTCCACATGTCCACATCACCGGCGAATACCAGATCCTCAACTCCCCAGCTACCGTCTGAAGCACCGGCAGCCAGAGTAGAAATATCGGCGGTCAGGCGGGCCTGCAGATCCTCATAAATGGTGGCAGCATCATCGTAGGCAGGTGTTTTGCCGTCAAACCCGCCCAGGGCCTCGGTATAAGGCACATCTCCGAAGAAATCCACCAGGTTGTGATACACCATCACTTCCACGATGTCCACAATGGCCATTCTGTTGGCATTCATCCGGTTAAAGGATTCACTACCGGAAAGATCCTGAATGAGCAGTTTAACCTCTCTCAGGTCCTGCAATACCAGGTATGAAGTATTCCAGTATCCATCAGGGATCTGGCGGTCAGAGAATTGATAGCGGCTGGGATCGGTATACTGCATCTGAGATGAATACTGGCACAGAAAACGGCTAACGTTTACGTTCTGGCTCATATTATCGATCAGATTCAGGGCATCCCTGAGTGCGTTGGTCAGAACAGTTTCTGCCGGCACATCGGTTGCGGCTTTCGGATTCTTGTTGTCCGGAAGCTCGCAGGATGATACCAGTACCCCAAGTACCAGTATCAAGAGATATATATTCTTCATTTTCATAATTATTCAATTTAAATATATAACAGTTAGAAATTGAGCTTCACGTTCACACCAATAGTCTTCACGGACGGGTAGGCGCCCTGCTCAATACCCTGTCCGTTCCCTGAAGTAAGAATTACTTCCGGATCGAAGTGCTCCACATTCTTGCTGATGATCCAGAGATTGCGGCCAACCAGGGAAACATCAACCCCGCGGATGAAGGAATCACCCAGTAATGAGACAGGAAGTGAATAAGAGAGTGATAATTCACGAAGCTTCACATAGGATGCATCGAATACATAACGTGCAGTTGGTGAATTATTGTAATACCAGAAACGGCCCCACCGGTAGGCATCCACATATACATCGTTGGGGGTTCCATCTTCAAAGACGGCATCTTCGAAGATCATCCCACCACCTTCGGAAACCGGGTCACGTTTGGGATTCCCCTTGGGGTTATTCCCGGCGGTCTCTTCATATACACCAGTGGCCTGTCCATACTTGGTATTAATGGAATAAATATCACCACCCTGCTGGATGTCAATCAGGGCATAAAGGGACAGTCCTTTCCAGGAAAGCCTGTTACCTATACCCATGTTCCAGTCGGGCTGAATATTTCCAAGAATAGCCAGCGGATCATCGCCTACCATCAGGTAGCCATTGTCCTGAACAGTGATCTTCTTATCGGTCCAGACATAGTCGGTACCTCTAATGGTTCCGTAAGGCTGACCTTCGACAGCATTAATCTTTACATCCCAGGCCGACATCAGCTGGAGGCTTTTAACCCCTTCAGCCAGAGAAATAACCGTATTCTCATTGGTAAACCAGTTCACATCCAGGTTCCAGCTGAAATCATTGGTTTTCACCGGCACCAGGTGCAGGGCTACTTCAATCCCTTTATTCTCCATTTCTCCTCCATTCACATACATTTCGCTGTAACCAGAAGCCCGGGATACAGGCACGGAGAAGATCTGGTCAAAGGAGTTGGTCCTATATACAGCCAGGTCCAGTCCGAACCTGCTCTCAAAGAAGTAAGCCTCCAGACCTGCTTCAATAGAATTGGTAAATTCGGGCCTCAGGTTGGGATTCTGAAGGATATTGGCCACGGAGAACAGCGCCAGGTTGCCCCAGTTGGTTCCCTGATCATAAGTGGAAATAGTCCTGTATACCCCTGTGGCGGCACCAACTTTTGCATAGTTCACCCTTAGTTTCAGGTAGTTCATCCAGGCCAGGTCCTGCAGTCCGCCCAATTCGTGGAGGAGCAGGGTACCGGCAACGGAAGGGTAGAAATAGGTATCGTCTGCATCAGGATTGAGACTCTTCAGTGTCGAAGACTGGTCCATCCTGGCAGTACCTTCCACATAGGCAAATCCGCCATAGCCCACAGAAAGGTTTCCGTAGAGACTCTGCTCACCCAGGATGCCCAGATATTCAGAAACGTCCATGGGGGAAATTGAGTTGGAAACGGTATAGAGCTCAGGCACAACCAGCCCACCCACAGTGGTTCCGGTGATACGCTGCTGCTGACGATGCCTGTAGTTGGCACCAACCAGACCATTCAGTGAAACTTCTCCGAGAGTCTTGTTGAATTTCAACATCAGGTCGGTATTGGATTCAATCAGGTTGCGCTGACGTGTTGTAAAATCAGAAGTGGCTGTACTACCAATGGCCGTACGCTCATTCTGCACGTCATGATAAGTATCAATGGAACTCCTGATGGTAAGGGTCAGCCAGTCGGTAAACTTATAATCAGCGTTTACATACCCCAGTACGCGATCCCGGTAGTCATCGTTGTAGTTCTTATAACGCACCCAGTACGGATTGTCGAAAAAGATCGGAGAGAGATATTGGGGCATCCAGTAGCTGTAGTTCCAGGTCCTGTGCAGCCCTGTGGGAGACTCATACTCCTTCAGCCTGCTGAAGTCAACGTTGGTCTGGAACCACTGTCCGAAGGACTGCATGACATTTACTCCATCATAACCCGTACCCATACGACCGGTGGTCTTCTGGTGGTTATAAGTAACGTTGGCGCTGACGCTCAGCTTAGGCGTAAAGTTGTAACTTCCGGAGAAGTTTACGGTATTCTTATTCAACTCACTGTTCGGCAGAATCCCGTTCTCATCATAATTGGTATAGGATAGGCGAAAGCGTCCGTCTTTGTTTCCACCGTCAAAAGCAACGGTATTTACCCACTTGGTATTGGTTTCAAAGAAAGAAGGCATACGGTTTTCCTCGACAGGGGGCATCCATGGCCTTTTCTCGCCGTAATTGTCGGCAGCTGGATCCAGGGCGTCCCAGTGAACCACCATCAGGTTGGGATCAAATTTGGCACCCCAGGAAGCATCCTCCGAAGTAGGAGTAATCAGGTCGTTTGTTCCATCACCATCCACATCTCCGTAAAAGAAGTTGCCGGTTGGATCTTCGTAAAAAGGACCATAACCACCACCATATTCAAACTGCTGCTGAGGAAGAGTCGACTTGTCGATCGTACCCACCATGAAGTTGGAGCTGACAGAAACCCCGATTCCCTGACGGGTTTTCCCTTTCTTGGTCGTAACCAGAATCACTCCGTTTGCAGCACGTGAACCGTACAGTGCAGAAGCGGCGGCACCTTTCAATACAGAGATGGTCTCAATATCGTTAGGGTTCAGGTCCTGGGCCACATTACCATAGTCATAACCACCCCACCCGTCTCCACCGGTGGCGTAGTTGCTGTTGTCCACAGGAACGCCGTCGATGACATAGAGGGGCTGGTTGTCTCCGGTAATGGAAGTACTACCACGAATCAGGACATTCGAAGATCCACCCATGGTATTAGGCATCTTGATTTGTACGCCCGATACCTTACCGGATAGTGAGGATGCAAAGTTGGACTGAGCCGTTCCGCTCACTGCATCACCGTCCACTTCCTGAACCGAATAACCGAGTGATTTCTTTTCCCTGGAAACACCCAGGGCCGTAACCACTACCTCATCCAGTTCTGTGGAGGTAGACTCGAGAACTACATCAAGGGTAGTCTGACCATCCAGCACAATCTCCTGGGTAAGCATACCCACAAAGCTGAACATCAGCGTGGCTGATGCATCGGGGACGGTAATTGAGTAATTCCCTTCAAAGTCTGTTACTGCACCAATTGTGGTACCTCGTACCACAACAGATACACCGGGCAGGGCAGCACCGTCCTCGGCACTGGTCACATTACCCGAAACTTGCACACCCTGTGCCTGCAAAAGGTTGAAACCTGCAAACAACAGAAGTGACAATACGAAAACAAATCTTTTCATAGATTAAAGTTTTAGGTTTAATAAGTAATTAGCAAAGACTCTATACAGAGCCAAATCTAAAAAAAAAATATGAAACACAAAATTAAAGGAACTCAATATTGACGGGCAGTTCAGGCGGATCGATCCGGCGACTTATCGAACATGGCCCGAAACCATCCGGTCCCCGGAAAAAAGATGCCAGGATATCAATCTGATTAACTGTGATTTAAGCGGGCAGAATTACCCGATTTCTTTTTTGGAATACAAAGTTTCTGTACACTCCTGTCAGGAATAAAGAATTCCAGGCAGGCGTTATTTAACATATACTAACCTGTTGTGCTATTAAAAACTGTTTATAACTCTTATAAAAAAAGATTGCGCATGTTACTGTATTTCAGTAAATT
>JARGFM010000058.1 GCA_029210725.1 Bacteroidales bacterium
GAATGGGTTTTCTCTGAATGGCTTGTCTCTGAATGGCTTGTCTCTGAATGGCTTGTCTCTGAATGGCTTGTCTATGAATGGCTTGTCTCTGAATGGCTTGTCTATGAATGGCTTGTCTATGAATGGGTCTCCGGATGTACCTGGCCTCTGTATTTATTCCGTGCTCTCCATGTAGCGGGAGGAGAGCTCTGCGACCAGCTCCCGGATGGTGTCAAAGGCAGCTTTGGTCTCGTCGGTTATCATGGTCTTCTTCAGTTTCAGGATCAGCAGTCCGTAAAGTCCGTTCAGGGCCACCTGTATATCACTTACCTTGCTGTAACCCGAGCGCATCCTCAGGGCCTCCAGATGTGGTCTGGCTTTCTGATAGCTCTCCTTATAGGAGTTATCGATCCCCAGCTTCAGCAGCTGATGATGCATTTCGCTGAGCTGCTCCGCCATGGTCTCCAGAAAAAGGAGATGTCCCGACTCCTCCTTCTTTTCATCCTGCATTCTGGTGATCAGGTTTTTGTACCACTCCCGCATCTCCCGCTTTACCTCATAGGGCACTTCGAACTTACTGATCAGGGTGGCTTCAATGCTGTCCAGGTTCAGATGATTGGCCCGTATCAGGTCCTCCACCTGATACATATATAAGAGGTATTCGGCAATATTTTCTTTTCGTTTTTGTTCGGCAATGATCATAATGTCAAATGGTATTCCGTTTATTAAAGTATTGATCTGAATAATGAGTATGAGAAAACCGGCTAATCCCGCAGCTGTCGCAGATACATCTGAATGGTATTCTGCAGTCCGTAATAAAGGGCATCGGAGATCAGGGCATGCCCGATGGAAACCTCTTCGACCCAGGGTATCTGCTGCTTAAACCAGCGCAGGTTCTGCAGGTCCAGGTCGTGCCCGGCATTAAGTCCCAGTCCCAGCTCACGGACCAGTTCTGCCGCCTGAACGAACGGGGCCACGGCCGCCTCCCGGTCCTCCTGAAACTGTCTGGCATATGGTTCCGTGTAGAGCTCTACCCGGTCGGTTCCCGTCTTTGCAGCCCCTTCGATAAATGTGACTTCGGTTCCCACAAAGATGGAAGTGCGTATCCCGTGCTTTTGAAACTCTTTGATCACTTCCACCAGGAAATCACGATTTTTCAGGGTATCCCATCCAGCCGAAGAGGTCAGAACCCCGGGCGGATCGGGAACCAGGGTCACCTGCTCCGGTTTCACTTCGGTGACCAGGGAGATAAAGGAATCGGAAGGATAGCCTTCGATGTTAAATTCGGTGGTCACCAGCAGTTTAAGCAGCCTCACATCGCTGTAGCGGATATGCCGCTCATCGGGCCGCGGATGTACCGTAATCCCCTGTGCCCCGAAGTGCTCACAGTCGACTGCCACCTTCTGCACATCGGGGGTGTTCCCTCCCCGGGCATTGCGGAGGGTGGCAATCTTGTTGATATTTACACTGAGCCTGGTCAAAATCAGCTGCAAAGTTAGCAAATTAGCTTGGTCTATAGCTCAATTTCCAGAAGTTCCTGACCCAAATGATGCAGGGCCCGTTCAATCTTTTTCGATTGCCTGTTACTCGGAGTTTTAATCCCGGATGCATATTGGCTGATCAGGCTTTGATTCATTCCAGTCACTCTTGAAACTCCTGATTTCGTAAGAATCCCTGAAAACCACTCAAAAAGTGAAGCAATGTCCATTTTGAATGCAAGATCCCGTTCCCCGTCCCCGGCGAATTGAACCGGAACGGGCAGATTCTCTGATCGCATTCCTTCGATGTGAAATTCAATGGCATCCCTAATTTGATTGCGTACAGTGTGAATTGTCGCACCGGTCGCAACACATCCTGATAGATCAGGAAGGTATGCGGAATACCCATTTTCAGTTTTCTCCAGAACTACCAAAATTCTTGTATCTAAATCTCGATGCATTCTTATTATTGTTTTAGTTTTGCCTGTCTAAGAATACTTCCCAGAGTTCCTTTCTGAATATCATCTGAAGGTTTTCCTGAAACTGTAACTAAACCCTTCTTTTCAGGATGTTTAAATTGCCGGTGACTACCTCTTGTTCTTACCAATTGCCAACCTTCATTATTAAGAAATCTTATAACTCTGAAACTTTCATATTCTTTGAAATTGGAATTTCCAGTTCAAAGAACATCCCCAAAAGGGGTCGATATAAAAGTAATACTTTCGTTACTTCTATGCAAAAAAGTACAACTTTTGTTACTATTTTTCTCTGAGAAGATCAGCAAAGGGATGTCCTTTTCTGATTGATTGGACGAATCACCGGATAATCAGCTCATCAATCGATCTTTTGGGGACATGATGCACCCCTTTTTCGTCGCGCCAGTATTTGATATCGCCCCTGACCATCTCATCGATCACCACCTCTTCGACGGGTTTACCCAGGGCAAAAACCTGGATGATCTTGTACTGATCCGGAATATCCAGGATATCCCGCAGCCTTTCCCGCTGCACCGAACCAATGATGCATCCTCCGTACCCCTGCTCCACGGCAGTGAGCAGCATGCTCTGGGCGGCAATGCCATCGTCGCACCACCAGTCGTTGGTCAGCTCGAGATCGCCCAGCTGAATGATGTAGGCAGAAGGCCGCTCCCCGTCTTCGGGCCCGGGCCAGTCCTTCAGGAACCCGGCCCAAGCCAGGGTGGGAAAGATCCGGGCACAGTCCTCCTGGTTGTTAAATAAGAGATAGCGCAGGGGTTGCATATTGCGGGCCGACGCCGACAGGCGGGCCGCCTCCACCATCTCACGCAGAAGCCTCATGGGAAAGATCTCCGACTGATCAAAACGGCGATAGGAACGGTTTTTAAGAATCAGGTCTTTAAGCATGTCAGATAAGTTAGGGTAAAAGGTGTCAAACTGATTAAACACTTACAGGACTTAAACGCTCAAAAATGATTAAACCCTTATAAGTGAGAAGTGCCTGTAAAGGTAACAACTTACTTATTATTATATGCATTCATGGTACGCTGGAGGCCAATGACCCCGAAGGACCTGATAATCTCCCCGGCCATTTCGATCCGTTCGGGCAGGGCTTTTTCCTGCTCTTCGGTCCATCCGCTCAGGACATAGTCCACCTGCTGACCCGGATAAAAATCGTTGCCGATCCCGAAGCGCAGACGGGCATAACTGGTGGTCCCCAGGATCCCCTGGATGTGGTTCAATCCGTTGTGACCGGCATCGCCCCCTTTGGCCCTCAGGCGGAGGGTGCCGAAGGGAAGAGCCATGTCGTCCACCACCACCAGCAGGTTCTCCGGGGAAAGCTTTTCCTTGCGGAGCCAGTAGCGCACCGCATTACCGCTCAGGTTCATGAAGGTGGAAGGTTTCAGCAGGACATAGATGCGGGACCGGTACTTCATCTCACACACAAAGCCGTAACGCTTGTCCTTAAAAGACATATTGGACGCCCCTGCCAGGGCATCCAATATGTCAAATCCTATGTTATGACGCGTATGCGCGTACTCGGGTCCTATGTTTCCTAATCCTGCAATCAGGTATTTCATAGGAAAACTTAGTTATCAGAATCTTCTTCCGCTTCAGCAGATGCTTCACCAGCCTTGCCTGCTTCAGCTTCTTCTGCAGCTGCCTCTTCGGCATCAGCCTCGGCTTCACCCATCTCCATACCCTTGGATATCCGGGACGATACAATCGCATAGACCATGGAACGGGCAGGATCGAGAATTTCCAGATGGTTATAAGAGAGATCGCCAATCTTGACCACATCTCCAATGGCCACATGGGTGATATCGATCTCCAGGACATCGGGCAGATGCTCCACCAGTCCGCGTACCTTCAGCACACGCCTTCTCTGACGGGGCTTCCCACCGTCTTTCAGGCCTATGGCTGCACCCACCAGTTTGATGGGAATTTCCACAGTAACGGGCTTATCATCAAATACCTCCACAAAGTCGATATGGTTCAGCTTATCGGTCACCGGGTGGAACTGAAGCTCCTGCATAACTGCTTTATGCTTCTTCCCATCCAGTTCTACCTCCACAATAAAGGCGCTGGGAGTATATACAATGTGTCTGAAATCGTTTTCGTGAGCGTGAAAGTGAATCACTTCCGCTCCGCCGTACATCACACAGGGGACATGGTTGATTTTTCTCAGATCGCGGGTAGAACTTTTACCTAGTACGGTGCGCTTTTCGGCGCCAATTTTAATTGTTTTCATTTTTTGTGCTACTCAGAATTAAGTTGAATATTAATTCCCCATCACACGGTGGGAAAATAGTTTGCCATTATGGCATTTTGCCGTAAAGTACGGCAAAACGGCTGCAAATGTAATGATTTATCTTATATATGTATCACTGATGGACTTAAAATTGTAGACCTTGTCGATGACCTCGGCAAAATGTTCCGCCACAGAAATCACCCTGATCTTATCGCAATGTCCTTTCAGGGGAATGGTATCGGTGACAATCAGTTCGTCGATGGGCGCCTGATCGATCCGTTCATAGGCCGGACCCGACAATACCGGGTGGGTGGCCACCACCCTCACACTCAGGGCCCCTTCGCTTTTCATCATCCCGGCCGCAAAGGCAATGGTGCCTGCCGTATCGACCATATCGTCGACGATCACAATATTCTTTCCTTCAATATCCCCGATGGCCTTGATCTCCTCCACCACATTGGGCTTTTTACGAAGCTTGTAGCAGATCACCATGCTTGCATTCAGGAACCTGGAATAGGCATTGGCCCGCTTGGTACCACCCATATCGGGGGCTGCAATGGCCAGGTTATCCAGTTCCAGGGACTTCACATAAGGGACAAAAAGCGCCGAAGCATAAAGATGGTCCACCGGCACATCGAAAAATCCCTGCAGCTGGTCGGCATGCAGATCCATGGTCATAATCCGGTCCACCCCGGCTGCGGTCAGCAGGTTGGCGACCAGCTTGGCCCCGATGGCCGAGCGGGGACGGTCCTTGCGGTCCTGCCGGGCAAAACCAAAATAGGGAATTACCGCTACCACTTTGTCGGCCGAAGCACGTTTGGCCGCATCGATCATCATGAGCAACTCCATCAGGTTGTCACCCGGAGGAAAGGTCGACTGAATAATAAATACCGTACAGCCCCGGACACTTTCATCATAGGCCGGTTGAAATTCCCCGTCGCTGAACTGGTAAACACTGGTCCGGCCCAGCTTGGTACCGAAACTTAAGGCAATCTTCTCGGCCAGGTAAGTGGATGCCCTGGCTGTAAAGAATTTAATGGGTGAATTGGAAGCCATCCCTCCGAAATAGTTTTAGTGGATTTAGTCTGGGCCCAAAAATAAGAAAATTTATTCATGTTTCAAGCATCAAAAATGAGGAGGTGGTCCAGGTGAACAAAATGTTAAAAAGGATGTTATCTAGATTGAAAACAGATAGCTAAGACTGAAAGTATGTCCACTCTGACCCCTACCATTTTACTGATCGAAAGCGACCTTGAACTGGGATCCATGCTTAAGGACTCCCTGGAACTGAAGAACTACCGTGTAGATATGGAATCCCGTGGCGACCGCGCTTTACAGCTCTTCCAGGCCGCCAAATACGATGTGATTCTGATGGATGTGGTGCTCGCCGGCATCAGCGGGCTCGAACTGGCCAAAACCATCCGCAAGACGGATTACTTAACCCCTATTCTGTTTATATCTGCCAAGGACGACGACAGGGAGAAAATACACGCCTACTGCTCCGGAGGAGACGACTACATTGTAAAACCCTTTACCATTACCGAATTATCGCTCCGGATCTATGCACTTCTGAAACGGGCCAAACCTTCCCTGGTGAGCCAGGAGCTTCCCGACACCCTCCATTTCGGGAACTTTACCTTCAATTATCCCAACCGCATGCTCTGCACTCCCTCCGACACGGTCCCCCTGACTAAAAAAGAGGCTGAGGTGCTGCGGATGCTGGCCTCCAATATCAACAACGTGGTGAAGCGCGAAAAAGTGCTGACCAATGTATGGGGGGAGAACGACTACTTTATGGGACGCAGCATGGACGTTTATATCGCCCGCCTCCGCAAGAAGCTGGCCGAAGATAAAAACGTATCGATCGTTAATGTGCACCGTATGGGATTTAAGCTGGAGGTCGCCACCTCGGCAGTTCCCTCCGGCACATAGGACCCGGACCGCACCACCATCCACACAGGTCTCAGGACGGGCCACCATCCAAACAGGGCTCGGGCCGGGCCGCCATCCACACAGGTCTCAGGACGGGCCACCATCCAAACAGGGCTCGGGCCGGTCCACCATCCAAACAGGGCTCGGGCCGGTCCACCATCTACACAGGTCTCAGGACGGGCCACCATCCAAACAGGGCTCGGGACGGGCCACCATCCACACAGGTCTCAGGACGGGCCACCATCCAAACAGGGCTCGGGACGGGCCACCATCCACACAGGTCTCAGGACGGGATCCTGACCTGGGTTCTGCCCAGGATCTCTCACTCGTTCCCGCTTCCTGGAAAGAACAATGTTATGCTATGCAAGATGGGCTTCAGATACCAGAATGACCCTTTCATTGCTCTCATCAAGCAATGTGAGAATCTTGGCTGAGATCTCTGATGGTCTGATCAGTTTCATTGTGTTTACGGCAGGTTTCCCGGTATTCTCGTCAGGTATCACAGGGACCTTTGTATTTGTAAACGTGGTAAACCGGGACTTTATCCTAGCCGGGGCTGTATATAAAGAACTCAGGGATAAATAATATCTTCATAATTAATGATAAAATGTCATATATGGATACTAATT
>JARGFM010000059.1 GCA_029210725.1 Bacteroidales bacterium
CAAAAAGTAAAGATTGCCCAAATATCTTTGCTTGCAGAGTTCTCAGTAACATCTTTCTGTTCTCTTTATCAGCAAGTAATGGCTCGCTTCCCAGGTAAAGGATGCTTTGCTGCTTGACTTTTCCATCTATCCTGGATGCTTGCACAAGTTGATATTGGAAAAATGCTTTTCCGTTTTTGGCATTCCTCTTTTTTACTTGCCTGATAAACATAGCGGCAATATATGAAAAAGATCCATGCAATACAAACACCATACATCACTACAAACGGTATTCTCCAGGAAAAACCCTCTGGAAGGCCTATAAAATCGTTGAATAATCCTTGAAAATTATGTGATTTTTGTACTTTTCTTGCTTTCCTTACCAAGTTGGGTTAAATTTATAAAGTGGAAATCCGGATTTGACTTAAGTCTGGCAGTCACTATCCCAGGAGCCATGTTTCACATGGTTGAAGTTGCTCTTTCGTGCACAGCACATTCGCTACCAAGGCTATTAAAACACTAACTACATGAAGGAATTTGCTATGAGGAAACTATTGCTTTTACTGCTCTTGTCTGCACTATGGTGCAACACTCTGGAAGCTCAGAATTTGCATCGTGTCAATAACAACACTGATTTCGATGCCGACTTCACGACCCTTCAGGCCGCTGTCACTGCTGCCTCAAACAACGATACCATTTACGTGGAGGGTTCGGCCACCGAATATGCGGGAACCACGATTAACAAGCCACTTACCCTTATCGGTCCCGGATTCTTCCTGGGCGAAAACCCCAAGACACAGGCTAACAATGTTCCGGCGACATTTAACAGCAACATCATTTTTGCCAGTGGTTCGGAGGGGAGCAGCATCATGGGATGCCGCTTATTAGGTGTGGACCTGGAAATCAGTGTGAGCGATATTACGGTAATCAGAAACTATTTACATAATGCTGAATTTACGGGCAACAGTGACAACATTCTGCTTTCACAAAATTATGTCTACAACCTGATCAATGCCGGTTTGGGAGTCATTACAAATACCATTATAACAAACAATATCATTCGGGGCCAGATAAATTCAGAAGCTTCGAGTGGGCCATTGATCGTCGCAAACAACGTTTGTTTTACCAGCAACTGGACTTTCCCCATTGATGTGCATAATGCCAGCATCCAAAACAATATTCTGACCGGAGGCTATGCTACCATTCGTGAAAATACCGGCAATACCATTTCCTACAACATTATGTATACGGATGGCACCGATGTCAGCGGGAATCAGTATAACATCGACATGGATCTGGTATTTGCAGATTTTACCGGCGCATTGGATCTGAGTACAGACGGCAAATGGGAATTGAAGGCAGGTTCTCCAGCCATTGCTGCGGGTTTAAGCGGCGCAGATTGTGGGGCCTTTGGCGGACCGACTCCCTATGTATTATCGGGTGTACCCAACCTGCCGCATATATACGAAGCTGAAGTTCCGGCATCGGCCACCTCTGATTCGGGACTTCAGGTGAGTATCAAGGTGAAGAGCGGAGAATAAATTTCGCAAAACAAACAGAAATGAAAAAGGCAACAATCTTATTCATACGCTTATTCGTTCCGCTTGTTATATATGCCCAGAATATTGAATATGCGGAATTCTTTATCGACTCCGACCCGGGTTACGGAATGGCCACTCCCATTACAGTATCATCAGCAGGAAGCGATATCTCCCTGAATTTCAGCGAAGATCTTTCTTCTCTTCAGCAGGGGATCCATTACCTGGGAATCAGGGTCCGGGATGATCTGGGAGGATGGAGCCAGGGAGCTAACACACTTTTCTATCTGGTGAAAACAACAGATGTCATTGGGAGCAACATTGACCGGGCCGAATACTTTATGGATACCGATCCTGGATTTGGAATGGCCGTATCCATCCCGGTTCCTGCTCCGGGAAATGACCTGGCTCTTCAGCTGAACCCGGGGCTCTTGGGTCTGGATCAGGGCTTGCACTACATTCAGTTCAGGGCAAGGGATGTTTCAGGGCGATGGGGATCTGTCATAAATGCGATCTTCTTATTGGTTGAACTGCCAAGTTCGGTCGAATCAGACATACAACAAGTGGAATACTTTATTGATACCGATCCGGGATATGGTCTTGGAACTGCCGTAACACTGCCTTCAGCTGGAAGCGATCTGAGCATCGATTTCTCCGTTTCCTTGAGCGGATTAAGCGATGGGGATCATGTCCTATATATCCGGGCTGAAAACGGCATGAATAAGTGGGGCCTGATTTATGCAGAAAGCTTTGTCTACAGCAGTACCGGAATTGGGAAGGAGGGAATAAGCCCCCTGTTTAAAATCTATCCAAATCCGTCCGGTGGTCTGATGCAGGTCGAATGGTCGGGACAGGCACCTGATGGTTTAATAATCAGGTTGATGGACATGAACGGTAAACTTTTGTATGAAACCATATGCCCTGACAAGACCTGCGAATTGGATCTGGATTTGTCAGGGGGTATGTACCTGTTGAACATCGAAAACTCAGAGCAAAGTATCACTCAAAAAATTATCATAGAATAGCCAGGCGGCTCCGTCTTGAAGCCCCTTATTGATTATCAGTATTTTAATCCGGAATTCCTCTATTACCTTAATACAGGCAGTTTCAGATGAGTGGGATATTCCCCTGAGCGGTAAATCCTGTGGATGGCTTTTTGAAAGGCATCTTCCCCGCATTCGTAGATATTGGTGAAGCTCTGCGGGTTCCGGTCGAACAGGGGAAACCAGCTGCTCTGGATTTGTATCATGATGCGGTGTCCCTCTTTAAAGGTGTGGTTCAGATCAGGAAGCGTGAATTTCACCCTGCTCACCTTGCCGGGCTCAAAGGGTTCCGGTTTTTCGAAGCTGTTGCGGTACTTTCCTCTGAAGATATCAGCCCTGATCAGCATCTGATATCCTCCAGGCTCAATATCCCGCTGATTCAGCACATGCCGATTTACGGTATCCGGAAATACATCAATCAATTTAACCACCCAGTCGGCATCGGTCCCTGTGGTAGAGACAAAAAGCTCCGCTTCCACCGGACCGGCAAGGGTGACAGCCTCCTGCAATTCATCCCCTTTATAAACAAGCACATCGGGACGGGTCGAGGCAAAACGTTGGTCTTCAGACAGGTACTGTCCGTTATAAAAGGAGCGTGCACTGAGAAAGGGGGCCGTATAGGGTACCGGTTTGTGAGGATCACTGACAAATTCATCATACGATTCCGTCTGATCCCTTGGATCGTTCCAGGACAGGGCGCCTCCTTCAGCAAGCCAGATCCCTTTCATCCTGGTATTCGCTGGGGGCCAGGTATCGTAACTCTTCCACTGCATAAGGCCTGTATCATAGACCCAGGCCTCGGGAAGATCCAGGCTGCCTTTCTGTTTCAGATAGTACCTGAAAAATGGGTATTCTATCTCATGCAGATAAAAATATTTGTTTTTTTCCCTGAAAGGGATCAGGCTCGGATTGTTGTATTCGGGAAAGTTCCAGCCGCCATGGGTCCAGGGACCCATGACCAGAATGTTGAAGGTGCCGGGATTGTTCTTTTCTATGGTTTTATAGGTGTGCAGGGCCCCTGAGAGATCTTCGCCATCGTACCACCCCCCGACTGTCAGCACAGCAGGAGAGATCTCCTTCAGGTGGGGCAGGGTGCTTCTCTCCTGCCAGAACTTGTCATAATCGGGATGTTCAGTGAACTGGTTCCAGAAATTGATGGTACCGTGAAGGTATTTTTCGTTGGCATTTTTTACCGGTCCCATTTCCAGAAAGAAGTGGTAGGCATCTCCTGAGGAATATGTGAGCCTGGATCCTCTTTGGGTGGTAGGCCCGGGTCGCTTCTGTCCGAATACCTGGAAAAAGTTGAAGCTCAAAGGCAGGGTAAATGCCCCGTTGTGGTGCATATCGTCCCATAAAAACCAATCTGAAATGGGAGCCTGCGGACTGGTACAGACCATGGCAGGATGGGCATTGATCGATCCCATAACCGTATAGAATCCCGGATAAGAAACTCCGTACATTCCCACTTTCCCGTTGTTATTCTCGATATTCCGGATCAGCCACTCCACGGTATCCCAGGTATCTGTGGTTTCATCCACGTCCTTATTATCCCGGTACCTGCCCAGGACAGGACGCATATCCATAAACTCTCCCTCCGACATAAATTTACCCCTGACATCCTGGAATACAAAGATATATTTATCTTTCTCCAGTCGGTTGTTGGGCGATAAGCTGTTTCGAATTCTTTCCCCGTATGGCCCGATGGAGTAGGGGGTTCTCTGCATCAGTATGGGATATGACTTCGATTTATCTTTTGGGGAGTATACAATCGTGAACAGTCTGACGCCATCTCGCATCTCTATCCGGTATTCGGCTTTCTCATAGTTTTGTTCCACAAAAGTATCCTGTCCTGAAAGAGGAAGGAGGATCAAACTAACGAGCGTCCAAAGGGAGATGTTCCTGTTCCTGGTCATGATTCCTGTTTCTTTGTTTGGTATCCTAAGATAAAGATTTACTCCATATTATTTCTTCCCTGAGGTTCTTCAAAAAGCAACCTGTATAATAAATCTCCGGAATCATCATTTGAAAAGAAGAACATTAAGAATAGGTTTGTAGGCCAGCCAGGTGAGCTACATAGTATTAGCGCCGAAATTATGAAATCTGTGCGCTTATTCCTGTCCCAGTATCCAGGCTTTCTCCATAGCAGGGTCTATGCGTATTTGTTCAAGCATATTTCTGGCATCCTGCATGGATGTTGAGGAGAACATTACGACTCTGGCTAATGTCTTATCGGACTGTATTATTTCGGGATCGAAGCCTTGCACCCTTAATTTATTCAGCATGCGTTCGGCATTTTCCTGGGATCGAAAACTACCGGCAATAATATAGTAGTTTTTTGTGTGGTCAGGAGTAAAGACAGGAGTCACCCTTGCTTCTGATGCAGGTTCCTCCGGTACATTAACGGCTTGTAAGCTGCTTGTGTTTTCCTTTTTTTCTTCAGGTATAAGAACTACCTCCTTACCGGCTGAAGTTGATAAATCTCTTCTCAGTAATGGACCCGGTTTCCCTAAAAAGAGCACCCAAATAAGTGCAAATGAGAATAGCATAGCTCCAGCAATACTATATGCCAATCGCCGTGTATGAAGCGTTTCCAGTGACAAATCGCTGAATCTCTTCCTGGTTGGTTCCATGCCAAATCCTTCCCTTTTCTGTTTACCCCAGGCAGACTTATTCAGGAGTTTATCAATATTCCCTTTAATGTTCATAACTAATACAGCAGGATGGTAAAATATGGGTTCAAGAAACACAGTCAGCACTAGTTTCAAAACATCCCTTCTCTTTTCGTATTTATGGAAAGTGATCTCTTCAAAAAGAACGGAATAAATGGAGAGGGAGACAGCGAAAAAATATACAAATCCCAGCAATAACAGGAAAAACATTACATTCAGCTTACCAAGGATAAGCAGGGTGGTAAAAATCAAGATACCGATGAATTCAATGATAGGTGCCAGCCATTCAAACAGGAGCCAGTAAGGATATCCAAGCATCCCCAGTTTCCCGTATTTTTTGTTCAGGAAGAGCTTCCTGTGTGTAAAAAGTGTCTCGATGGTGCCCCGAGTCCATCGGCTTCTTTGCCGGGCCAGAGATTTCAGTGTGGAGGGGACTTCGGTCCAGCAAAGCGGATCAGGAATATACTCCACTTTGTAAGGGATTCCCTGTTCAGCCATGTACCTTCTGATCCTAACTACCAGTTCCATGTCTTCACCAACGGTCTTGGTGCTGAATCCTCCGGCATTAATGACAACCTCCCGTTTGAACATGCCCAGGGCTCCAGAAATTACCAATAGCCCGTCAAGTTCGCTCCATGCAATTCGTCCAAGAAGGAAAGAACGAGTATATTCCAGGACCTGGGCGCGGGGGAGCCATCTTCTTGGCACTTTGATCTTCGTTATCTTACCGCCTGAGATTTCACAATTATTGGCGATCCGGATCACACCACCTGCGCCGATCATCACCTTATCCTTATCCTCAAGAAAAGGTTTTACAAGTTTTATCAGCGTGTCCTGTTCCATAATGGAATCTGCATCAACACAAACAATCAGGTCATTCTTGGAAACGTTCAATCCTGCATTCAGGGCGTCCGATTTCCCACCGTTCACCTTATCCACAATCGTTAATCTGTTGAAGGACTTGTTCCGACTTTTGTAGACACCTCTTACCCGCTGGCATGAAAGCCGGTAATCAAAATAGAAATTTACCTTTTCAAGTTCGTAGGCTTCGATAATCTTATCAAGGGTATTGTCGTTACTTCCATCATTAATCACAATTATCTCATATTTATTGTAATAGAGAGACAGAAGCGTGCGAATATTGTCAACGATGGAGGTGCTTTCATTGAAGGCGGGTGCAATTACTGAGACGGTTGGTACAAGTGGTGAAGTGATGATGGAGTTGTAGTCAACATAACTATTCTTGCGAAGGTACTTTCTGAGCGCAATGAAGCAGGGCGGTGCTATCTTCGTAAAATTTTTAAAAACTTTTATTATGAGTGCACATGAAAAAATTCCAAAGGACTTTTTTAAGCAGTTCAAAAACAAGGAGGACTTTCATTCCTTCTTTAATGACCTTTTTAAACAGGGGGT
>JARGFM010000060.1 GCA_029210725.1 Bacteroidales bacterium
AAAGGATTTGGTATGAATGAAACTTTGCCTGGAGAAAGCTCAATTGAGATTGCGATGTAGTATCTTGGTTTGAAAATAGGAATGAAAAAACCCGGATTTTGGAGTTTATGAATTAATCAGGTTAGAAAGGTAATTCCTTCTTGTTTACTTAAATAAGGGTAATCAAAAATATTTAATGATTTTGCTTTTTGAAGGTATGCAAGTGCAGCTTCATTTGAAGTTTGGGTATTTGATAAAGAACGTATTACCATTGCCTTCAGCATATAGTCTTCTTCAGTTGCCACACCCGCATTTATATTTTTATCTACCAACTCCTCACAAGAACGCAAATGTCTGCTATTGTATTCTAAGATAGCAGTGTAGGTATTTACCATCGACATTTTTTGATGATACTCAGGACTATTATATATTCTGTCTTTTGTTCCACCTGCATTTAGAATTCTATTTATAAGTTCTGGGTGTGAATCTCCTCCATAAAGCGCATTATAATCTCCAGTTAGAATTGAGTACTCGCCAATTTTCGTTAGTGCAGAGGCATATGCAGATGGGGCTATATCTTTGGATTTCATGACAAGAATTGTAGCTTTATCTGCTTCTTCTTCCTGTTCTTTGCTATATGCTGCACCCAATTTTTAACGACGGAGTAGATCACTACCACCCACCGGCAAAAAACGCTACCAATACTTTTGGGTTATAACAATTTATCCAATTTCGGGCATTGAAAAAGAAGAACGATGCCTGGAACTTTCACTTGCCGTCATTGTGGTAAGACCTTACCACGTAATCCCAGCTTGAAGAAGAACGAGAAGCAGTCATTTTGTAATGCTTCGGAATGCAAACAGGCCAAGAAGAGTGCCAGGAAAAAGGTACGTTACCATACAGACCCTTCCTTTCGCCAGCAACATTTGGATCGGCAGAAATTATGGCGATCAAATCGTCCGGCGCATGAATATCAGAAACAATACAGGGAGTCCCATCCGGAGTATGTAGAACTCAATCGCGAGTTACAAGCCGGGCGTAATAGCAGACGTAAGAGAGGAACTACTCCAATGATTGTAAATGGGACCCCGTTATCTCTGCAGACCAGTAATGACAATGCTTATGCGATTATTAGTGTAAATAGGGAAAAGATTGTAAATGGGACCCCGTTCCTGGCCCAAATGCAGATTATAACTGGGAAAGAGGCTTTTTTTCAATAAATCGGCAACTGATTGTAAATGGGACCCCGATTGCACAGGCCAAGCCAGCCCCCTACTTTTACCGGCATCAAAAACACCAGCCTATGCTTCCGAGAATAGAAATCATCCCCACCCTTGCTTTGGACCTCTCCTTATCCGAGTTGCGGATAATGAATGTAACCCGTATTGAACAGATTAAGCAGTCGATGCGCCATCAGGGGCAGTTACAGCCTATCATTGTACGCGTGTATGAGGGCGGATATCAGGTCATTGATGGATTTAAAAGGGTTTATATTGCCATGGACCTGATGATCGAGGATATGGAGTGCTATCTGGTGGATGTTGATGAACAGGCGGCCAAGGTTTTAATATTGAGCTACAACCGTACGAACCAATCAATGGAGGTATTGGAAGAAGCGATGGTTTTGAAGTCCATGTTGGAGGGTGGTACCCTGGAACAGCGTCACCTGGCCAGGTTGATTGCCCGGAGTCCCTCGTGGGTTAGCCGGCGCTTGTCTTTGATCGGCAGGCTGGATGAGGCGGTAGCCACAGAGATCCGCATGGGCACGATCACCAGCAGCCATGCTCGCGCTTTGATGCGGTTGCCGCGCGGCAATCAGGCAGAACTTGTGGGTGTGATCAGTCATTTTCATTTATCGACCCGCTTGAGTGAGCGTCTGGTTGACGCCTGGCTGGAGGCTGAAGATGAAGATGAGAAGGATTTTATCCTGTCCCATCCTGAGCATTTTCTGTGGAATCAGCATGACTTGCCGGATCAGTCTTATGATGACCGGCTGAGTGCTTATGGCAATGAGTTGATGCAGTATGTGATGAATATATGGCCGCGACTTGAAGTAGTCAGGATGACCCTTGAGGACCGCCGTTTTGGAGATCTTGACCATCGTGAGCAAGAGATCATCTATCCTTTTCTAACAGAGCTAAATGGTCTGTCAGAGAAAATCATATGCCTAACCAGTGAATTACAAATCGAAAAACCGCAATAGGATGAAAGACAATCAAACAGAGAACAAGGTAGTCACACTTCATAGACTGGGCTGGTCGATCCGCCGTATCGCGCGTGAGCTGCATATCTCCCGTGAGCGGGTCCACCGGATAGTGGCCTCAAACTCGGATAAACGTGATACCACCCAGGAAGGTCAGATTAAGCAGAAAACCGATCGGGTAAGCAAGCTGGATCCGTATAAGAGTTACATTGGTGATCTGCTGGAGAAATACCCTAATATCACGGGACAGCGGGTTTTTGAGCATCTTCAGGAGAAGGGTTTTGATGGCGGGATAACGATTGTTCGTGACTATGTGAAATCGATCCGTGAGGTGGGCTCAAAAACGCCGGTGCGTATGGTAGAAACGCTACCAGGCCAGCGGGCCTCCCATGTGGCCCACCTGGTGGTTAACCAGGAGTCCTGTGTACAGTGGAAAGGATATCTGTATGTCGTGCCACAGAAGTACATTTATGAGCTCTGCCCGGTACGTATCACTGAGAAAGAGTTGATCGTATACTCTTCGGATGGCAAGCAGCTGGTCGTGCATCCCCTGGCAAAGAGTGGACAGAAGGGCCGGTATGTGGGAGTACACCAGAAAAGGGGGAAGAAGCCTGATCTTCCTATCTCGGATGTGATATCCCGCCTTGAAAGCTTTGCGCCAGAAATGGCAAGGTATATCGAACAGTTAAAGCAGCATAAACCTCATTCCTGGGGATCCCACCTGCGAAGGCTGCTGGCCCTGAAGATAAACTACCACACGCAAGATATTATGCTGGCCGTTAACAGGGCGCAGGATTACAATGTTTATGAGGCGGGAGATATCGAAGGGTTCTTGAAGAACAACTCCGAGTCTCGCTACAGCACCCGATTATCCATTAAACCCAGAAGTAACGATCACTACAATGAGTACTAAGAGAATAAATCCGACACAAAAGCAGAGCGAGCTGTTCACCAATAACTGCCGCTATTTGAAGCTTCAGCATTTAGGTGGGCAGTACCAGCAGATGATCGATAAGGCCCATGAACAAACAATGGGATACTTTGATTTTATCAATGAGGTAGTCCTCACAGAGGCCGCAGCCACCAGGCAGCGGCGAGTAAAGAACCTGATCAAGAACAGTCATTTGCCCCAGCCCCTGAAGATGATCCCCGGCTTTGATTTTGACTTCCAGCCCGATCTGGATCGCCGTCTGGTCATGGACCTGGCTACATTGGAATTTATGGAACGCAATACTTCTGTAGTGTTCCTGGGTTCTAACGGCACAGGTAAGAGTCATCTGGCTCAGAGCCTGGCTTTACTGGCCTGTCAGAAAGAGTACAGAACCTATTACACCACCTTAAGCAGCCTGATCAGTGATCTGAATACCGGTGTGTATGAAAAGACCCTGGAAAAGAGAATGAGGAAATATATTAACCCTGAACTGCTCGTCATTGATGAAATGGGACATGACCGCCTGGAATTAAAGCTGGTTAAGGAAGCACACCTGCTGTTCAAGGTGATCAACAAACGCTATAATGATGATAAGCCGTTGATCTTTACTTCCAATGTCGAAAAAGAGCTCTGGCCGGAGTTCCTGGGCGATCCTATCACCACATCGGCCATACTGGATCGCATCTTCCATCACTCAGTGATCGTGGAGATCAAAGGACCCAGTTACCGGGAATATCAAGGGAAACTACTGCAGGAACAGTATGGGGAAAAGAAGAATGAAAAGCCCGGTAAAACGAAATCGGGATAAATACAATCCGATAAATCTCAACAGACAAAAGGCACCAGCGATCGTTGGAGCCTTTTGTCTTTATAGCGAGCAAGCTAATAATCAACCATGTACGCACGCGTTACTTATAAGCCAAGACTACAATCGAGGTTAGAATATGTTGCACGTTTTATGTTGGAAAATGAAACCGGAAATCTTCACCGGAATTACAATAAAACACCCCTCTGGAAATCCACTTCAAATCAGCAACACAAAAGGGTGGTAACAATATGTTCAATTTGCTGGTAGCTGTTTAGTCCGGGGTTAAAAGCTGAGCAGCTCTATGGTAAAGTTCTGGGAATAAAGGGGCTTATCTCTTACGAGGGAGCCACTGGAAAACAGCTGGAAGCTGATTTCATGAACGCTATTGAAGCATATTTAGCCGATTGCAAACTGGATCGTGTTGCACCGGAGAAACCTTTTAAAGGAAGCTTCAACGTACGCATATCACCAAAGCTTCATAGAAAGGCAGCCTTGCTGGCAATGGAGGAAAAATCTTCCTTGAATAGTTTTGTTGCGGAATCCATCCGTGAAAGGATCATTAAAGAAAGCGGAGACTAAAAAAAAAGAACTCCCTTCAGTAATGGAAGGAAGTTCCGTTTTGTCGGGATCTACTACACGAAGTTCTAACCTTTTACGAGGGAGAAAAAGGTTGCTCGGGTTGATTTTTTGGAGGCTTCAGGCTGATCTTCAAAGAATATCTCTCGTATTCGGGCAAGCTCCCCGGAAAGTTGAAGCCTTTATGCGCCCTGCGGAGCAGGGCGGGCGGGGTGGCAGGTGTTCGGGGGGGCTGCCGCCCCGCCTCTATCTGCGTCTTTGTTTCTGCCTCCTTCAGAGATATGTCTGCCTGCTATGATATTTGGTGTAGTTAATTCCACCTGTATTGTTTGGGCAAGACAACTGTGTATCGCTTAAAGAAGATAATTCCAGCTTAACATACATTTCTCAAACAGAAGATAAACTTATTGAACGGGGAATCCTGATATAAAGGGACCGAAAAATGATGATTCCCTTCATTAACACTAAAAACATACAACATGGCCAATAGTGATAATAATACCATGATCCCTGATGAAGTGATCATGAAAAAGATCTATTTATTACGGGGATCGAAAGTGATGATGGATCGGGATCTGGCGGAACTTTATGAGATAGAAACCAAACAATTAAAAAGGGCTGTTAGGAGAAACATCAATAGATTTCCTGAAGATTTCATGTTTGAACTGAGCCTAGAAGAATTTAATGACTTGAGGAGCCAATTTGGCACCTCAAGTTGGGGTGGCCCCAGATATATCCCTATGGCTTTCACAGAACATGGAGTTATTATGCTAGCCAGTGTTTTAAACAGCGAAAGGGCTATTCAGGTGAATATTCAAATAGTGAGAGTGTTCACCAAAATGCGTGAGATATTAAACTCTCATAACGAATTATTGCTTAAGCTTGAGAAAAT
>JARGFM010000061.1 GCA_029210725.1 Bacteroidales bacterium
AGATATAACCCACCGGGATGGAGCCGTCCTCTTCCTCAAGATAGAACCTGCCGATCTCGGCCTTTGCCTCCTCCAGCACCCACTGCCCCCACTTCTTCACGTCCTCAAGCAGCGGGTTTTGCCTGCTGCCGGACAGCTCGCCCCACTTTCCCTCTTCATCTGCAGCATGCCCATATTTCTGGGGATATTCCAGCGTGCATTTCTGGATGAGCACAGCCACAGGATTATAATCACTGGAATAGGTCTCGCAGCCCAGGCGCAGCGCCTCCAGCGGGATGGCACCGCCGCCGCCGAATGGGTCCAGCACCCTGGGCGGTTTGCCGCCGTTTGCCTTCAGAATATCCTTCCTGGCCCGTTCGATCAGGGCAGGGTTCAGGGAATTCTCCCACTTCGAGAAGTCGATGATGAACTGCCGGGTCTTGTTCCACTCGTCAATATTTTCCGGTGCAGGGATCAGGGCCGCATAATTGGTGGCCCTTGATGATGCTAAAGGGCGGCGGGCCCACCAGATGTGCAGGGTGGAGATATGACCGTGGCGGATGTTCTTCTCACGGGCGGATTCGATGCTTACCTCTTTTACCGGGAAGGTCTCTTCAATAAAGCGCCTTTTTTTACTATCCAACTTCCATTCCTCCCTTAGCGATTATCTCTTTAAACGGCACAATGTACCTGACTGATTCGATTATTGCTTCCGGTTCCAGGTTTTCTACAGGATTCCTGATAATGACCAGTTCCGGACTATTGGCAGCATTCATTACTACATAAAGGTAATAGTCATCAGTAAACCTTTTTGCTTTGAACCACTCGTTCTGGGTCAATGCCACAGCCCCCTGTTGTGCCCTGGCTTTAACTTCAATGTACCGCAACTTGCCGTTCCCATCCCTTGAACGTATGTCAAAGCCCAAATTCTCAGCCGAAACATCCTCAGGTATACGGCCGTGTTCCCGTTCATGGTTCATGGCAACTTCCATACCGATCAGTTCTATCCTGGCATCGCTTACCATCGCAGGTTCAACATGTACTGCCGGAACAACCCTGACTGCACCAATAAAGCGAGGTGCTGACATGGTAAGATGCTTTTCCTGCTCAATACTATGCTTCAACTCCTCAAAAGCCAGTTCATAGTTTTTCTTCTGCTCTTCCTTATTAAAAATCGTAAGGTCCACGCTGTCACCCTGGTACCTGCGCCCATAAAGCAGGATAAGTTCACCGTCCAGTTTAAGGATGAGATGTTCCATGGACTGGAGGCCATACCTTTCCTTAATTCCGGCCTGGCGGGTCCTTTCATTTAACAGTTCAAGCCGGTAATCATTCAACTCATTGACAACAGAAGTCATACCCTGTTTCTTCATGTCCTCAATATCTACAGTACCTGTACTCTCAGGTTCACCCTCAGCCAGGTCCCACAGTAGCGAAGGATTTACAGTATGAATCTCCCTGATATTGTTATCAATAAAAAATACAAACAACCGCTTTCCTGCCACATTCCCTTTACCGTCTTTGATCTCCCCTTCATAAAATAGGAGTACACCGTCCAATTTCCCTTCAGGATCAACAAAGACCGCTCCTTGTTGAAGACTTGCTGACAGTTCCTTTTCCACCCAGGCCATTACCGCCTCGAACAGAGGATGTCCGAAGGATAGGAATTCAGCATCCTGGTTCTTAAATGCAATTTCTTTATCAAATGTGATCTTAGGATAACTCTTTAAAAGTGTTCCTAACTGCTTTCTAAAAGAATCAACTTCAGCTATCTTCCTGATTTCAAAGGGAATACGATCCACAGCCATAAGCCCGTCCTTTCTTGTCCTTAATTTTCCGCCTGCATTTTCAAATGCCTTTTTAAAAAAAGCTTCAGTATATTCAGGTATCAAACGATACTCTCTTGCCTGTTCTGCCATTTCCTTGATACGAGTATAATCAATATAATGGGTTGCCAGACTCTCTCCAAGCTGTTCCTTGACTTGTGCAATATAGTCCTCATCCAGTTGTATATCGATCTCTTCAAGAATATCTTCAATTCTTCTGGCACTTGCTGCAGCCTCAAGCATTAGTTGTGAAAGGTTTTTACCATATAGGGCTTCGCTTAACACATCAAACACTTTATCGCTGCCCAGAGTCGTTTTAATCTCTTCGAGTTTATCAAAAAGTTTCTTCAAAACCTGGCCTTCACGTGTATCCTCTGCCACCAGATTATAAACAAAGACCTCTTTGTTCTGTCCATACCTATGGATGCGCCCCATGCGCTGTTCTAAGCGGTTTGGGTTCCATGGGATGTCATAATTTACCATCAGATGGCAGAATTGCAGGTTAATACCTTCACCGGCAGCTTCAGTAGCTATCATAACCTGGGTTTCATTTTTGAATATACTCTCGGCCTTAATTCTATCTTGCAGCCGCATACCACCATGAATCGTATTGACAGCATAACCCCAGATTTTTATCTTTTTCTCCAGATATTCAAGTGTATCCCGTGATTCAGTGAAAACAAGGAACTTTTCATCTGGAAATTCCTTATTCAATTTATCCATCGTTTCCTTAAGCTGGCGGACTTTTAATTCGGTTTCCTTTTCAATGATGGATTTCGATTGTTGAATTAACTTGCCCAGTATTGCTATTTCTCTTTCCAGTTCTTCACGGTTTTCAGCAACACTCAAAGTTTCCCAGAGTTCTTCTTCTTTCCAGCGTTCTTCCTCACTCAGATCTTCAATGGTCTCAAAATCAAAACTACGTTCATCTATCCGAGTTTTATCCAGGGAACTCTTCAATATGTTCTCTAAACGATCTTTCCGTCTTTCCAGAGACCTGAATAAAGCATACACGCTGGAAGCAAGACGCCGCTGGAGAATAACCAATGCAAAAGCCACATTTCTTTTCTTATCTTTGGTAAGAGCCTTATTGTATTGGGTATTCACATATTTTGAAAGATCATTATAAAGTTCCTTCTCTGCCGGAGAATCAGTGCTCAGGTTAAAAGTGAGCGTTTTGACATATCTGGGTAAAAATAAAGGTTCACCTTCAAAATTTTTCAGGTCTTCCTTAACACGCCTGATGAACAGGGGATTATCATTATTCATAATGGAAGCCTGAAGCAGCTCGTTGGTAGCAAAATAGCCTGGTTCCAGAAGATCCAGAAAGAGCCTGAAATTCTCAGGGTCACCTTTATGGGGAGTTGCTGTCAAGAATAGAAGGTGCTCTGTATTCTTTGACAATACCTCACCCAATCTGTAGCGTCCCGTTTTACCTAATTTCTCTCCATAGCGATAGGCACTCATCTTGTGAGCTTCATCCACAATGATCAGATCAAATTGAGCAGATGATAAGGAAGGGAGAACATCTTCCCTTTTTGCAAAGTCAATAGAGGTTATTATATTATTTTCCCTCTGCCAGGGATTTTCTCCAAAAAATGAATCCATGAGTCCACGGTAAACAACAACAAAAGACTCTTCAAACCGCTCTTTAAGTTCCCTTTGCCATTGGTCCTTTAAATGACCAGGTACTACGATTAGAATTCGTTTTGCCATATGACGCAGTTTCATTTCTTTTATAATGAGACCTGCCATAATGGTTTTTCCTGCTCCAGGGTCATCAGCTATGAGAAACCTGATTCGTGGTTGTTTTAAGACATATCCATAAACAGCTTCTATTTGATGCGGTAGCGGATCCACTTTGGAGGTGTTCATGGCCAAAAGAGGATCATAAAGAGAAGCAAAACGGTAACGTTTGGCTTCCAGACTGAGAAAAATGTGTTGAGGATTAGCATTGAAATTTGATTCAATAATTGCAGTACTCAGTTCTTCAAATTCTTCCCTTTGAATTAATTGATCGATGTGAATATGAGAATGTATAGTTGCACCCACAATGCGAACATAATCCCCCATATTTTCAATCAAATTTATTTCAACGGGTTCTGGCCATCTATGATCTTGGATAATATCTCCTGCAATAATGTTCATCATTTTCTACCTTTAAAAAAGATATGTCGTGATTTTTTTAATCCTGTTAATGTGAATGAATTCATAGTAAATATTTGTAGTGTTTTGATTACAATATTACTACATTTTATAACTATTCTCTACGCCGCCATGGCACTCTCCCGCCGCCCGCCCTTATGGTGAGGGGAGGCAACGAGATTTATTAACTTTTTTATTTCATATTTTGCGCACAAATATAGCATAACTCGAACTGTGGCTTCTTAGGTCGACCACATTTAGGACAATTATTCGGATTATTACTTTGTGCTGGATTCACATTTTGTTTTAACTTCTTATTACAAATAAAACAGATTTCATAATTTGGATTCCATAGTGTTTTACCACAAGAAGCACATTTCTTATTATGTTTATGAGTTGTAGAGCTATTACAAAATTTTTGTTCCAGCATTTCCACATAGCTGACTGCATCCGCAAGAAAATCTTTACTAAAACTGCACTCATAACAATCATTTCTTTTATCAACAAAAATTCCCGCTTCAAAATTGTTGGATAAACTTGTTTCGATTATATTTGATGAAGATAATACTGCAATCTTCCCATCAGCTATCACCATTTTAGCATGCAATTCTGGAACAAAAGTAATTTGAAGCCTCTTTTTTTCGACTTCTTTAGCACCAATACCAAGAAGACCCCCCTCCTTTTTGATAACTTTGTTACCCAGATTATTTGCTAAGCTTTCAAGTTCTTCGATACTTTTTTTGTGCTTAAAATTGTTAATATCCTTTGGTCTTGTAACAAGATGTAGAATTACATCATCTCTCAATATATCCTCAATATTTGCCTTCATATGTCCAGTTGGTTGATACCAAGGAGTGACGATAATTAATTCTTTTTCAGCTTCTTTAATTACATTATTGTATTCGGTGTAAATTTCTTCGTTAGCAATAAAATACATTATAATGTTCCCTTTACATTTTTATAAAATTAACAAGTAGCTTAATTAAAGATATATCTATTGTTTTCCACATCTTGGAACACACATAGTGTTATTTCTGTTTCTATCTGGGATTAATTTTGAAATGAAGCTTGTTCCCGCCCCCTCTCGTCTGAACTTACATGGTGCCCGTCCCTCTCTGCTCCGTCCGCCCTTGTGGTGAGGGGGGCTGGCAGGCGCTTTTCGATTCTTCCTGCATGCTTTGGGTGCGAAGTGGGGATGGATGTTTGGATGGGTGGTTGGAGGTTGGGGGCTCGAATCGTATTAAAAAGCAGGCATTTG
>JARGFM010000062.1 GCA_029210725.1 Bacteroidales bacterium
GCTGGTGCATAGTTCACATAGGATCGAACTTGATGGAGAAGAATCAATGAGGAAGAAATATAAAAATAACTAAATTTAGGCATGAAAATGACTGCGAAAATGTGTGCTGAACAGGTGTCCGTTTTGCCCAGGAACGACTGTCCGGATAACTCAGGACTGAGTGTCCGCTTTCAGCGGGAACGGGTGTCCGAAATCGCAGGAATATGCAACATATTCAGGCGGGTGCCTTTTGAGACTTTCTTTTTTTTGTCCACATCCTTCTTTTATGAGTATATTGAACGTGATTTCACTACTACTATAATAGCAAAATGATGAAGAAAATTATTTTTACAGGCCTGGCCGGACTAATGGTCCTGGTGCTGTTCTCGGGCAGTTCTGTGGGCAGCGACCCGGAAAGAGAATGTTCCTTTGACAAGGATTCCATGGTGGTTGTCATGAGGTTTGAAATTAAGGTGAAACCGGAGAGTGTGGCATTCCTGAAACAATCCTTTGATGCCTGCAAGACAGAAGTACTGGCAAAAGAGCCCGGTTGCCTCGATTATTCCATGTTCCAGTCCTACAATGACAGTACGATCTTTTGCATTACGGAAACCTGGGCCACCAAAGGAGATCACAATGCCCACATGCAGCTGGAGCATACTAAAAAACACATTGCGGAAACCAGGGACATCCGGGATACTTCCTTCAGATCTGGCACAAATTATACCTACTGGATCTGCCCGGGAGCCAATGAACGATAGGCTCAGTCAATGAGGGGCCAGGGAATCCTGTTGAAATGAAAATCGAACATTTTATGGATTTGTCCGGCTGTAATGCGGGGGGTGGATAGCTCGGGGAGCTTATCCCGGGCGAAGAATCCCACATCCAGGGTTTCCATGCCCGTGGAAATCTCCAGGTTCTCAGGCACACATTCCAGGAAGATCTTGTAGGCATAAAAGAGGTCTTCGGGGTGCTCGTGGCATTTCTTGTCAAAAACTGCCAGCAGACGGCTTACCTTTACCCTGAGGCCTGCTTCCTCAAGGCTTTCTTTCTCGGCGGTCTCCGTAGGTGTGTAGCCCACATCACACCAGCCGCCGGGAAGCGACCAGCGGCCATCGACCCGTTCCCTGACCATCAGAATCTCATCCCGGTCGTTAAAGATAACCGCTCTCACATCCACCTTCGGAGTGCGGTAGCCGTTTCGTTCAGGTGTGGCGACCTCAATGGTTTCCGCGGGAAGCCCGGTGACCAGCGAAAGCATTCTTAAAGAGATCTCTTCAAGATTCTGGTAGCGGTCCAGGTCGAAATCATTCTCCGAATAGTGGAGCCCGTTTTCAGCCAGTGCCTGCACCTGCTTGACCAGCTGAAGCATTTCGTTTTGATTCTTCATGCCTGTTTCAAAGAACTCTCAATTTAGCATATTTCTGACTATCTTCGCATCATGAAAGGCGGAAACAGCAGATGTGATCTGAAAGACAGAAAGAGATTACCCTCCTGGATGCGAATGCAGATGCCGGGAGGTGACCGCTATATGCAGGTGAAGGAGCAGGTAGTCAGGCATGGGCTGCATACCATCTGCACCAGTGGAAACTGTCCCAATATCGGGGAATGCTGGGCGGCCGGAACGGCCACCTTTATGATCCTGGGGGATATTTGTACCCGTTCCTGCAAGTTTTGTGCGGTAAAGACCGGGAAACCCCTGCCGGTGGATGAGGAAGAACCCCTTCGTCTGGCGCGTACCATCCGGACCATGGGGATCCGGCATGCGGTGCTTACCTCGGTGGACCGGGATGATCTGGAGGATAAGGGCGCAGGATTCTGGGCCCGCACCATCCAAATCCTGAAAGAGGAGGTGCCCGGTCTGACCATGGAGACTCTGATTCCCGATTTTGATGCTCTTCCCGGGCTGGTTCAGCTGGTCATTGATGCAGCTCCGGAGGTGATCTCCCATAACCTGGAGACCGTGGAGCGGCTTACTCCCCGGGTCAGATCCAGGGCCCGGTACCAGCGGAGCCTTCAGGTGATCAGCCAGATTGCTCAATCCGCTCTTATATCCAAATCAGGAATCATGCTGGGACTGGGTGAGACCGAGCAGGAAATATTACAGACCATGGATGACCTGATCGGGAGCGGATGTGAGGTATTGACCCTGGGGCAGTACCTGCAACCCACCCTGGCTCATATGCCGGTGGATGAATACATCCATCCGGATAAGTTCGAATATTACAGGAAGCAAGCCCATGCAAAAGGTTTCAGGGCAGTGGAATCCAGTCCCCTGGTGCGCTCTTCCTACCATGCCGGGAAACATGCCTCTATAAAGAAAGGCCGGACAAATGGGTGAGCAGGGGTTCGATATCTGCTTTAAAGATCTGGGCTTAATCGATTACCAGGAGGCCTGGGATTATCAGGAGGAGCGCTTTAGCAGGCTGGTGGATTATAAGCGTCAGCCCGAAGGCCGGTTGCGGCCTTCCCAGTATCTCCTGTTTTGTGAACACCCCCACGTCTATACCCTGGGGAAAAGCGGAGATGAGCATAACCTGCTGATCCGGCAGGATTTTTTAAAAAAGATTAAGGCAACCTATTATAAAACCAACCGTGGAGGAGATATCACCTATCATGGTCCGGGTCAGATTGTGGGTTATCCGATAGTGGACCTGGAGCTTTTGGGAATCGGACTGAAACCGTATATCACCCTGCTGGAGAATGCTATCATTGAATTGCTGGATGGATACGGGATTGCGGCTACCCATCTGGAAGGGGCCACAGGCGTTTGGCTGGATGCCGATCACCCGGTTAAGGCAAGAAAAATATGTGCCATTGGAGTCCGCTCGGGTCGATATGTAACCATGCATGGCTTTGCCCTGAACGTAAATACCAACCTGGACTATTTTACTTACATCAATCCCTGCGGCTTTGAGACCAGGGGGGTCACCTCCATGGAGAAGGAGCTGGGCGGGCCCCGGGATTTTGAAGGGATCAAAAGGGAGCTTAAGGAGATCCTGATGAGACGATTCCTTGCTCCAGATCGCCCAGTAGGATCATAGCCTCCTTCCGGCTGGTCCCGCAAACAGCCCGGTCTGCCTGGAACTGATCACAGACCTTTGGCCGTTGAAGATCACTATAGATCCGGCAACTGTAATCGGCGCTGAGATGAATGCAGGGCACTCCGGCAGGTTTTCCATCCGGCATACCCGGAATGGGAGAGGAGATAGAAGGAGCGATGCAGCAGGCCCCGCAGTGTTTTCTGCAATCCATAAAAACAGAGATTGTCTCTTTTGACACAGCCCCAAGTTATGAAACTTATCGAAATGATCTTACTTCCCTCCTGTTTTCGTCACGCCTCTCGGTGCGATTTATTAAAGCAAAGATAATCAGCGATATAGCACTTAGATCTTGACGT
>JARGFM010000063.1 GCA_029210725.1 Bacteroidales bacterium
TGCGGCTGGGTTACTGATATCAATGATCACAAGACCGTTATAACCATCGGCAACATAGGCATAACTGCCTGAAACTGTAACATCCAGCGCAGTTCCTGCCATATAATAACTACCTGCAAAAGTGGGTGCGGCTGGGTTACTGATATCAATGATCACAAGATCGTAATCATCGGCAACATAGGCATAACTGCCTGAAACTGCAACACCCATCGCATATCCTGCCGTATTATAACTACCTGCAAGGGTGGGTGCGGTTGGGTTACTGATATCAATGATCACAAGACCGTTATAATCATCGGCAACATAGGCATAACTGCCTGAAACTGTAACACCCGCCGCAATTCCTGTCGTATTATAACTACCTGCAAAAGTGGGTGCGGCTGGGTTACTGATATCAATGATCACAAGACCGTTATAACTGGCAACATAGGCATAACTGCCTGAAACTGCAACACCCTCCGATCCTCCCGTATTATAACTACCTGCAAGGGTGGGTGCGGCTGGGTTACTGATATCAATGATCACAAGATCGTAACCATCGGCAACATAGGCATAACTGCCTGAAACTGCAACACCCCCCGCATATCCTGCCGTATTATAACTACCTGCAAGGGTGGGTGCGGCTGGGTTACTGATATCAATGATCACAAGACCGTTATAACCATCGGCAACATAGGCATAACTGCCTGAAACTGCAACATCCGCCGCATATCTTGCCGTATTATAACTATCTGCAAGGGTGGGTGCGGCTGGGTTACTGATATCAATGATCACAAGACCGTTATAATCAACCACAACATAGGCATAACTGCCTGAAACTGCAACACTCCGCGCAGTTCCTGCCGTATTATAACTACCTGCAAAAGTGGGTGCGGCTGGGTTACTGATATCAATGATCACAAGACCGTTATAACCATCGGCAACATAGGCATAACTGCCTGAAACTGCAACACCCACCGCATATCCTGCCGTATTATAACTACCTGCAAGGGTGGGTGCGGCTGGGTTACTGATATCAATGATCACAAGATCGAAACCATCGGCAACATAGGCATAACTGCCTGAAACTGCAACACCCTCCGATCCTCCCGTATTATAACTACCTGCAAGGGTGGGTGCGGCTGGGTTACTGATATCAATGATCACAAGACCATTATAATCATCGGCAACATAGGCATAACTGCCTGAAACTGCAACACCCGCCGCAATTCCTGCCGTATTATAACTACCTGCAAAAGTGGGTGCGGCTGGGTTACTGATATCAATGATCACAAGACCGTTATAATCATCAGCAACATAGGCATAACTGCCTGAAACTGCAACACCCACCGCATATCCTGCCGTATTATAACTACCTGCAAGGGTGGG
>JARGFM010000064.1 GCA_029210725.1 Bacteroidales bacterium
AAAGATACCGCATTTTCTCTTTGCGAAAAGACCCCCGGAAAAGCCTATATTTACGTTACCAGATCAGGAGTTCTGAAATTTCAATCATCTTGATGAAAACCAAACTGGTGTCGGTAGTGATAAACACCCGCCATTTACCCTTGCACCCCTTCCGGCTGAAGAACATCCTGATGGGGACTCCGTTGTATTCTACCATGGCCTCCTTGTACTGGAGCTTCAACTTCCTGCATCGCTTAGGGTTCCCCAGCTTGTTGCGGATCTGGCTATGTGTGAGCCGCTCTCCATGAAAGGTGAACTTGGTTTTCGGGGTCTTATACATCCCGATCAGATGAACCGTTTGTTTCTTCACCCGCCTGACGGCTGTGATAAATGCCTCACAGGTGAACCAGCTATCCATCAGAAGGTAATCAAGCTTAACTCCCTGGGATATGGCTCGCCAGAACATCCTCAGCGCACTATCGATCTTCGTGGTGTCTGCTTCCCTGGCACGATCCCAGGAATGAGTCCCTTTCTCCTGTTTCTTACGGTACTGCTTCCGGTACTCCTTTTTCTTCAAACCAAAAGGTTTGTTCGCATTCTTACCCCGCTCCCTGTGCAGAGAAAAATCCAGGGGAATAAACGAAGCGCTGTCCCAGTAGCCCATGGCCAGCAGCTTATACCCAAGAATAAAACGCCTGGATACATGATCATAAAGCCGGGATACCTTCTCGATATACCGGCCCGTCTTGGGAAGGTCGCTGTCATCGAAGACCAGGCACCTTGGAGAGTCACTCTCTCCACCACGGGTGCCAGCCAGCTTTATGAACTTCATCCCAAACATCCACAGGACATTCCGCCAGCATATGCCCTGGTTATTCTTCAAGCGGTAGAATACATCCTTTTTTGCCTGGATATGGGTCGACAATGCACTGTTCGTAAAAGAATGCACACTCTGCAGTCCCAGAAAGGGCAGGCTGATCAGGCAGGAAAACACTGTCTCAAAACTGTAGCCCCTTTG
>JARGFM010000065.1 GCA_029210725.1 Bacteroidales bacterium
TTAGTCTGGAAGATCTCAGCTCCACGGGTTAGAAACTCCCGTTTCCACTTTGAAATCATTTGTGGATGAACTTCAAAACGCTTTGTCAGATCGCTCAGAGTCTCTTGTTCTTTAATCGCTTCAATAGCCACTTGTGCTTTGAAGACCGCACTGTGTTTCTTTCTACTCTTTTTCATAATGGATAAATTTAATCGTTTCTATTAAACTTAACCAGTGGTATGAATTTTAGGGAGTATTATAATACACCCAGGGTCTCCCAGGCATGCTCAGAGATGAAATCAGCCAGCTCGGGATGGATATCCTGATAATCTTCCGCAAATTGATCCATTACAGCCTTGGCATCCTCATACCTCTCACAAGCCCAAGCCTTACTCAGCCTCAGGTTTACATCATCTCGCCGGCTTTTAGGAGCCAGATCGGTGGCATTTACCCTGAAGTGATACTGGCAACGCTGCCATACGGATCCCGGGAAATACTTCTTTATGGCCGGGTGGATCCCCGGGTGGGCATCACTGGTAAATAGCAGCACACCCTTCAATCCTCTTTCCTTTAATCCACCAATGAACCGGTCCCAGGAATCCCCACTCTCTGACCAGGATGTATCTATCCCCAGTACATGGCGGTGTCCCTCAGAATCAATCCCAATGGCGATCTGAACAGCAATATCAATGATTTTATGATCAACTCGACAGCTTTCGTAACGGGCATCAACGATAACGTATGGGAACTCTTTCCCCTCAAGAGAACGATCCCGCCAGGCATCCAGCTCTGCATCTAGGTTGGTTGTAAAGCGGCTGATGGAAGTGTGGGAAAACTGCTTCCCCATCAATACCTCGGTAATCTGCTTCATCTTTCGTGTTGATACTCCTTGCAGATAGGCCTCGGCCAGGGCTAATACAAGGGCTTTCTCACTTCGTTGGTATCGCTCAAGAATCGAAGGGTA
>JARGFM010000066.1 GCA_029210725.1 Bacteroidales bacterium
CCAGTCATGCATCTGGGCGGCCTTGGTATCGGGATATTTTTCCAGCTTGATCTTTACAAAACCCTCGTAGGGGGCCAGCAGCTTCTGCCGGTTGCCTTGGGCTTCATTGAAGGCAAGGAACTCTTCCTCGCTCATCTTCAAATACTTGTCAACTGTGCGCCAGTTAACGTCCAAAAAATCGGCTATCCTGGTTTTACTCCAGTTATCTCTGGACATCTTGTGGATCTGATGGTACATAATCAACTTGTTAAAAAACTCATTCATAGTTCCGGGATTTATTATCCCGGTAAAGTTGACTTTTTCACTACCAGATCAGCTTCCGAAAGTGAAAAAACTCTGTACCATTGTTACCGAAAACTCTGTATTCTTATTTACCGAAAGTTCTGTACTGTTATTTACCGATCACATCAGGGCCGAGAAATAATGTTTTATTAAATGACTTTTTCAGCAGACCCTAATTAATTATGTTTAAAACTACTTTAATTCTATTACTTCAAGTTGTACTGATAAATACATATTGTCAGGATAATGTATATACTCCCAAAGGAGCTCAAGTTGATGTAGTTTATATAGCTGGTGAATGGGAAGATTCAATAAGACATAAGTTTGACAGTATTGCGATGGCGTTATATCCAAATGCAACTAAAATTAATACCTATGTTGGGTATAGCACAACGAAATTGTTCAATTGTCATGGGTACGCTTGGCATGTATCGGAAGGAGGAGCTTACGTTTGGATAGGATGGGAACCATATAATATGGACG
>JARGFM010000067.1 GCA_029210725.1 Bacteroidales bacterium
ATAGGGCTTCACAAAACTAATTTGGATTGCCGTCTAATTTAGAAAATTTGGTACAAATGACTTCACAAATCGCATTTTATCCTTCTGGCCCGTTTTGTAGGCCGTCAGAGCGACAAGCAAAACAGAGATATGGGCTATGGTTGCATGATTGCGATTAGCATTATAGCCTCTGACTGTTGGGTGCTGCATAGCAATGGCCAACAGGCGTGAGAAGATCCGTTCAACAGAGGTACGTTTTTTATAGAGTTCTTTGAATTCCTGGGTATCATAACCGATTTCTGACCGGATGGTTGGTTCAAGCCGAATTAGAACGTTGCATCCTTTGCCTTTAAAGAACTTTGGATGGAGTATGGGACATGCGAGGTGTTGGGATTGAACCTTTTTATCATACTTGATTGGACAGCTGTACTGGCAGTAAAGAATCCCGGTGTGTTTGGGGCGCATTTTGCCCCTCCGATGCATCTGAAGATTTGCCTCACAGATAACTTTGCCATCTTTGATCTGATAGCCCTTGGTTTGTTCACTTC
>JARGFM010000068.1 GCA_029210725.1 Bacteroidales bacterium
TGGTACCACCCTGGTTCTGATGGGCCCCTGGTTACTGTGGCGCCTGCCGTACCAATCAATAATATCCCAAGCAGTATAACAAATATCAGTTTCATAGGTTATCTTCTTCTCCTGACGTTACCTCGATTGAAACCCCATATTCCAGGTCCGTATTTGTCTCTTTGGTTGCCTCCTCCATTGTTTCCTCCAAACGCTAAGAACAGGGCAAATATTGATAAGAATACTACTAAGAAAAATATATTTGGTACATTCACCCTCATCCAGTTGATTAATTCATCATTAGTCCATGCCTGTCCTGTGCCGCCAGGGTAGGAGACTGTGGGGACTTCTGTTGGTTTAGCAGAAGTTAGGGGGGTCATTGTAAACGAATATGCTGTGGCCCCTGTTGCTTCTGTGGTTATTGTGCTATCAATGGAATAGTACCCATCCTTTAATGCTTTAACTGTATAGACACTCGCCTGTGCAAACCCATCACCAACATAATGTCCCGTGGATGATGAATATCCCTCTATCATATC
>JARGFM010000069.1 GCA_029210725.1 Bacteroidales bacterium
TGTAGTTTGATTGAGCTGTCCATCCAAGGACGTTCATTGCTGAGGCATAAGCGATGTAATAGTCCTTCCCTTTCATCATGTATTTAGCAACAAGCCGACTGTCAGGAGAATAGGTCTGCGGGTCTGCACTCAACGGAATAATATGGTACACATTCCGTGATATTTTCATTAACATACCCAATCTTACCATTGCGGCAAGTACTTTGGAAAGATAGCTGGGATCCTTGTCAGGATATTCCTTTATCACATCTTTATAGCTAAAACAACTCTTGTTTTCAGTGGAAAACTTCTTAATGATCTCCCATTTCATTTGAAATAGACATTTTTTAATATCAGATCCGATATATTCAACCAATAACCAGTTAGGAATTATCTCTCAGAAGACAATCAGTAATACTTAATTGCCTTGAAACACCCATATCAGCCTAACATATATCTAAATCAAGCTATAGGGCCCTTAACATGTTCCCTTTTTCCCGATTATAGATGCTTACAAGGCAAGGGGACACC
>JARGFM010000070.1 GCA_029210725.1 Bacteroidales bacterium
AGTAAATGGAAAATAAGGTTGAACTTTGTCACTTATTATTTTTCTACTATTTGTTTATTCTTAAAAAATAATAGCTACCCACTGGAGTAGGATTTGGAGTAGGAAAATATGATAAATATTACCAATGGAGTAGGATTATATATGTTTAAATATATGATTTACAGACACTATCGAAAATATAAAAATGATTCATAATCATGAGGTCGGGAGTTCAATTCTCCCTCTCGCTACAAAGTAAAAGCCCAACAGACAAAGTCTGAAGGGCTTTTTTCGTTATGGCCGTCAAAAGCCTGCTTTTGTAAGGACAGAACGGAAAAAGGACTTTGCGAGCGGAGCGAACAAAAGGCTTTTCTATTGTAAAGCCCCTCCTAAAGAATCACAAGGCCTGAAGGGCCGAGTAACTCTCCCTCACAGGTACAACTTTCAAAGAGGCATTTTTGGACAGCCCTTTTGTTATTTATCCAGGTGAAACAGGGGTGAGACTATACGTAATTCTACTAAGT